>NZ_JBEOSV010000006.1:0-235981 GCF_040303245.1 Kitasatospora sp. NPDC096077
TGCAGATGTCGCAATCCACACCGAGCCAGAAGGCCCTTACTCATTTCAAGACCACCCGACCGTGAACCCCGTCACCAACCTCTGTGGTCAGTACACCTAGCGCGGGCCGGCCAGCAGGGCGGTCTGGAAGACGAAGCGGTTCCACGGGGTCCGCGGATCCCGGCCGGTGACGGCGGCCAGCCGGCGCAGCCGGTAGCGGACGGTCTGCGGGTGGAGGTGCAGCCGGGCGGCGGCCGCGGCGGCGCCGTCGGCGTAGATCACGGTGTCGAGCGTCCGCCGGGTGGTCGCGTCCGCCGCGAGCGGACCGAGGACGGCTTCGACGACCCGGGCGGGGTCGGCGTCCGGGTGTCCGGTCACCAGGGCCACCACCTCCAGGTCGCCGCGGTCGAGCACCCGGCGCTCGGTCCACACCAGCGGCGGGGCGTGCCGCAGGCCGTGGACGGCGAGCCGGTAGGAGCGCGGCGCGGTGGCGGCGGTGACGCCGGTGAGCAGCGCGCCGGTGAGCCCGTGCCCGTCGGCCAGCCGGTGCAGTTCCGCCGGGTCGACGGCCTTGACCAGGGCCACCCCGACGCCGTCCAGGACGGTGTGCAGCGCGGAGATCCCGGGGCCGGCCGGTTCGCCCGCGGCCCGGGCGTCCAGCGACTCGGCCACCAGCGCCGCCGCGCCCGCCACGTCCTCCCCCGCCGGGGAGACCACCGACAGGTCGAAGGCGGCGGGCAGTTCCGCGTCCAGTTCGCGCAGCCGGGCGCGCAGGGTGCCGGCGTGGCTCTGCCGGCCGAGCAGCAGGTCGGTGAGCAGTGCGCGCAGCGAGCGCTCACGGTCCTCGCCGAGGCGGCGCCCGGTGGACTCGTAGCCGTCGAAGATCGCCTCGGAGGACTGGTCGAGCACGGTCAGCCAGACCCGGGCGAGGGCGCTCAGGTCCCGGACGGTGACGGCGTCGTCGAAGCGTTCGCCGATCCGCTCGAAGAAGGCCAGTGCGGCCACCCGGTAGGCGCGCAGCACCGCCGCCAGCGGGCGGGCGTCGCGCGCCCTGACTGCGCCCACGCCGCGGAACATCCGGAGGTCCTCGGCTTCCAACTCCCCGTCCGACGCCCAGAGTTCGAGCACCCGGCGGAAGGTCCAGACGATGATCGAGCGGACCTCGTCGAGCTGCCGGGGGTCCAGGTTGGCGTAGGCCGGGATCTCCCGGGCGACGGCGGCCAGGAAGGCCTCCACCATGCCCGGCTCGTCCGCCAGGATCCGCGCCACGGCCCGGTGCCGCTCCGCCGAGGGGTCTTGTGCCGGCGGCACAGTCTTCTTCGTCACCACCTGACAAGCCTAGTGTCGGCGCCCGCGGCCCGCCCGCGACCATGGGAGGGCACGGCCGTCGCGCCCGGCGACGGCGACTGCCCGGAGGGAGAGCCGCATGCCGTTCCAGCCCGAGGTGATCGTGGTCGGGGCCGGACTGGCCGGACTGGTGGCGGCCCACGAGCTGGCGCTGGCCGGCCGGCGGGTGCTGGTGGTCGAGCAGGAGAACCGGCGCAATCTGGGCGGCCAGGCCTTCTGGTCGCTCGGCGGCCTGTTCTTCGTGGACAGCCCGGAGCAGCGCCGGTTCGGCGTCAAGGACTCGCTGGAGCTGGCCCGGCAGGACTGGTTCGGCTCGGCGGCCTTCGACCGGCCGGACGACGAGGACCTGTGGGGGCGGCGCTGGGCCGAGGCGTACCTGGCCTGGGCGGCCGGCGGCAAGCGCGAGTACCTGCGCGGGCTGGGCCACCGGGTGGTACCGCTGGTGGGCTGGGCGGAGCGGGGCGCCGGTTCGGCGACCGGCCACGGCAACTCGGTGCCGCGCTTCCACATCACCTGGGGCACCGGGCCCGGGGTGGTGGAGGCCTTCCTGCGGCCGGTGCTGCGGGCGGAGCGGGCCGGGCTGGTGCGGTTCGCCTTCCGGCACCGGGTGGACGAGCTGCTGACCGAGGACGGCGCGGTGGTCGGCGTCCGGGGTTCGGTACTGGCGCCCGACGACTCCGCACGCGGGGTCAGCTCCTCCCGCGAGGAGGTCGAGCCGTTCGAGCGGCGGGCCGCGGCGGTGGTGGTGACCTCCGGCGGCATCGGGCACAACCACGCGCTGATGCGCGCCAACTGGCCCGTCGAGCGGGTCGGCCCGGCGCCCGAGCACCTGATCTCCGGTGTGCCCGCCCACGTGGACGGCCGGATGCTGGCGATCACCGAGCGGGCCGGCGGCCGGGTGGTCAACCGCGACCGGATGTGGGCCTACACCGAGGGCGTGCACAACTGGGACCCGGTCTGGCCGGACCACGCCATCCGGATCCTGCCCGGCCCCTCCTCGATGTGGTTCGACGCCGAGGGGCGCCGGCTGACCGGCATGTCCGGGGTGCCGGGGGCCGACTCGATCGGCGCGATGAAGCAGATCCTGGCCACCGGTCACGACTACTCGTGGTTCGTCCTGACCCAGTCGATCATCGAGAAGGAGTTCGCGCTCTCCGGCTCGGAGCAGAACCCCGATCTGACCGGCCGGGACCTGGGGTTCGCGCTGCGGAGCCGGCTCGCCAAGGGCGCGCCCGGCCCGGTGGAGCGGTTCAAGCGCTACGGCGAGGACTTCGTGGTCGCCCGGACCCTGCCCGAACTGGTCGCGGCCATGAACGGGATCGCCCGCGGCCCGAAGCTGGACGCCGCCGACATCGAGCGCCAGATCGTCGCCCGCGACCGGGAGTTGGACAACGAGTTCAGCAAGGACGTGCAGGTGATGGCGATCCACAACGCCCGCCGCTCGCTGACCGACCGGATCGCCCGGGTGGCCAGGCCGCACCGGATCCTGGACCCGGCGCACGGCCCGCTGATCGGGGTGCGGCTCAACATCCTGTCCCGCAAGACCCTCGGCGGCCTGCAGACCGACCTGGACTCCCGGGTCCTCGGCGACGACGGGGCCCCGGTCCCCGGGCTGTACGCCGCCGGGGAGGTGGCCGGCTTCGGCGGCGGGGGCGTGCACGGGTACAACGCGCTGGAGGGCACCTTCCTGGGCGGCTGCATCTTCTCGGGCCGGGCCGCCGGGTTGGCGCTGGGCCGGGCCCCGAGGAGCACCGGTCGGTGAACCGGGCCCGGCCGATGGGCCGGCGTCAGTCGGTGAGCCAGGGCGCCTCGGGGAGCTTGGCGTCGGCGTTGCGGCCGGAGAAGTCCATGGCGGTCGGCGTGCCCAGGCCCGGCATCCGCATGGTGAGCCGGCCGAGGGTGCCGTCGCCGTCCACCCAGTAGGTGAGCGGCGAGCGGTTGCCGTCCGGCGCGGCGCCCTGGGCGCGCGGGCCGGCGAAGCGGTCGAAGTCGCGGCCGTCGATCCGGTCCCGGCCGAGCCAGCGGGCGCCGGACTGGGCGAGCAGCAGCGGGTTGTCCGGGCGGTCCGCGCCGACCTGGGTGAGCAGTTGCAGGCCGGCGTCCAGCGGGTCGGCGGTGTAGCCGCGCGGGGACCAGCCGGCCCGGGGGACCTGCTCGGCCTGCTGCCAGTACGGGCTCCGGTCGTCGGCCGGTTCGGGGGCCAGGCCGAGGCCGTCGGTGTCCCAGATGATCAGCCCGTGGTCCAGCGCTCCACCGCCGGCGCCGGTCGACCGGTAGCGGCCCACGCCCCGGTGGGTGCGGTAGTCCACCACGCCCTCGACCCGGATCCGCACTCCCCCGCCCTCGTCGGCGGTGAGCACCACCCCCACCGGACTGGCCTGGTAGAGGTGCAGCCGGGAGAGCGCCAGCCGGGCGGCCTCGTCGGTGGTGACCGGCCGGTCGGCGGCCCCGGCGGAGGTGGCCCGGTACACCGCGAACCCGCCCGCCGCGGCGGCGCACAGCGCGAACGCGATCAGCGCCGTCCACCAGCGGGTGCGGCTGCGCCGGGGCGGTGGGACGGCGGCGGCCTTCGTCTTCCGGGCCATGCTCTCGGGTTCTCCGATCGGTGCGTCGGGTGGGCGGTCGGGCGGGTGGGCGGTCGGACAGCGGTCGGACCGCAGTCGGACAGTGGTCGGACACGGGAATCGGGCGGGTCCGCGGGCCTTCCGGTCCGCGAACCCGCCCGGTCCGGGCGTCACCCCGTCAGTGCGGGTCGGTCATCGGTGCTGGGCCCGGCGTCGGCGCACCAGCACGAACAGCGCCGTGCCGAGCACGATCAGCGCCGCGGCGCCGGTCGCGATCAGCGGCATCCCGCTGCTGGCGCCGGTGTGCGGCAGTTCGCCGCCGGGAGCGGGCGCCGGTGGGGCCGGCGTGCTCGGCGGGGAGCTCGGGGTCGGGGTCGGGGTCGGCGTGGGTGTCGCCGACGCGGTGGGTGTCGGAGTGGGGATCAGCTTGTTGACGGCCGTCACGCTGACCCCGTCGTCCAGGTTGTCGGCGGTGAGCACCAGCGGTCCGAAGACCGTGTTGTCGGGCGCCGAGTAGCCGTCGGGCGGGCTCAACTCCTGCCAGTAGTACGTCCCGGGCACACCGCTGCCCTGGCAGAGGCCGTCGGTCCCGGTGGTGCAGGGGTCACCGACGGGCGTGTCGGGCGTGGTACCGGTGGTCTGCAGGCCGTCGGTGCCGTTGGTCTCGTGCCACAGCTGGAACTTGGCACCGGCCAGCGGCTTGCCGTCCTGGTCGTTCTTCACCAGCTTCAGCGCGCCCTCCTGCTGGCGGTAGCCGAAGTCGAAGGTGTGGTCGTTCTCGCCCGGACCGCCGGTGGTCAGCGCCCGTTCGGGGAACCTGGCCCCGGCCGGGACGATGCCCTTGGAGTCGATGAAGTGGTTGTCGCCGACGTCGTGGTCCGTGGGCACCCAGTGGTACAGCGGGCCGCCCTTGGCGTAGTCGGCGGGGTTGTCGATCCTGATGGTGTACTTGGTGTGCGGCTTGAGGCCGCCGGGGACGTCGCTGTCGTCGAAGTAGTACTCGCCGCGCACCGTCGTCTTGGTGGTGCCGACCACCTTTCCGGACTCGTCGTAGAGGTTGACGGTGGCTCCGGCCACCGGCTTCTGACCCGGGTTCTGGATGCCCTTGCGCTCGGGGTCGTACCAGACCCGGTTGCCGATCTGCAGCGGCGCCTGGTCGCAGAGCACTTCGAGGTCACCCATCGCCGCGCCCTTGCCGAACGGCGAGCTGGTGGTCGCCGGGGTCAGCCGCAGGCCGAACTTCGGGTCGTGGCTGCCGTCCGCGCGCTCCATGAAGGAGGTGCCGTAGCCGACCGGGGTGTGGTCCGGGTCGAAGGCGGAGGCCGCCACGGTGCTCTCGACCTTGGAGAGCGCCGCGCCCGCGAACACCGTGTTGTGGTGGCCGACCTCGTCCCAGCCGGTGGAGAAGAACCGGGCGCCGCGGACGGTCTTGCCGCAGCCGAGGTTGACGTCCATCACGTACATGCCGTTCGACGACAGGCAGGCCTTGTCGAGGTCGCCGCCGGACATGACGGTGGCCGAGTTGGGCGCCGGGGCGCCCGGGCCGCGGTCGGCGAACCGGTCCTTGAAGGCCACCAGCATCGTGCCGTCGGTCTCGAACAGGATCTTGCCCAGCTCCGGTTCGGGGAACGCGATGGTGGTGATGTTGCAGGGCTTGCCGTTCTGCGAGGCCGGGAAGGTGCTGGTCCACGGGAACCAGCCCGCCCCGTCGCAGGTGCCCGAACCGACGGTGGACAGCCGCGGGTAGTCCATCGGCTGGTCCAGCACCGGCTTGCCGAACGCCCCGGAACCGAGGTCGAACGGCATCACCAGGGCGCGCACGTCGCCGAGCTTGCCGGTGGACTCGCCGGAGCAGACCCCGCCGAGGTAGCCGACGCCGTCGTTCAGGCCGAGGCCGTACGGACGCCAGTCCCCGGCCGACGGACAGCCGGGGTCGGGGATCGGGTACGAGGCCTTCGGCGCCGCGGCCGTCGGCGCGGTGGCGTCGTAGCGGTAGAGCTTGCGGTCGTTCAGGTTGACGACGAACAGGTCCTTGCCGTCGTCGGTGATCTTGATGCCGCCCAGGCTCTCCTTTCCGGGCACGTCGAGGAAGGCGTCGTCCGTCCCCGTCCCGTGCGCGGTGCTGCCCGCGTTCGGCACGGTGGTGAAGACGGTCGTCTTCGCCGGGGTCTGCGTCATGTCGGTGACGTAGATCCCGCCGGAGCCCGCCGGGCCGTAGTCGGTGGTGCGCTTGGCCGTCGCCGCGGAGAACACCCGCTTGTCGGCCTTGCTCCAGGTGATGCCGAAGATCGTGCCGGTGTCCCCGTCGGTGGCGAGGTTGGTCGTCACCGCGTTGCCCGGCGCGCCGTCCTGGCCGCGCGAGTTGTACGGGTAGGTGACCAGCGTGCGCTGGGCCTTGCCCTGGTACGTCGCGGTCTGGCAGGCGGTCGCCAACGGCGCGTTCTTCTGGCAGTAGTCCGCCGGGTTCCACAGCCCGGTGGTGTAGGAGACGTTCTTGCCCCCGCTGAGGTCGACGAACTCCTCGTTGGAGCTGAGCTGGGTCGGCGCGCCGTCCAGCCCCTGCCGGGAGGCGAAGGCCGGGAAGAGCACGCCCGGCTTCGGGTTGATCACCTGGACCCGGTACTTGCCGCCGGTGGCCTTGCTGGTCGCGGGCGACAGGGTGACCGTGCCGTCCGCCGCCGTGGTGCCGTCGATCGAGACGCCGGCGTCATCGGTGAGGGTCACCTTGACGCCCGCCATGTTCGGTTCCAGCGCGGGCGTCCAGGTGCCCGAGTTGTCCACGGCCCGGATCACCCGGACCGTGACCGAACCGTCGCCGGTCTGCGAGACCGCCGAGGGGACCGCCGCCAGCGAGCTGCCGCCGACGACGATGGCGAGCGCCGCGATGCGGCCGACGGCGCGACGGCCGGACCGGCCCGGCCGCGGCCGGTCCGGGCCGCATGCGGCGCCGTTCATCAGTTCATTCGTTGTTCTCATCCCTGCTCTCATCGTCCGAAAGGCCTAATGGCCCGACTATCTGAGGAGGCCCACAGCGTGGCCTGAAACCGCCGTGGTTAACGTGAGCTTAAAGGGAATTCACCCAACTGGGTGGCAGAACGTGGAACTTTGACGATCCCTCAGACGTCTCCATGACGCAGCCCCTCAGTGGGTACTCCCGGCGCGGCCGGTCCGACCAGCGCGAATCGGGCTCCGGACACACTCCGGACACGGAACAAGCGGTAAGTCGACAAAGATGCTCGACTGCGGAGGGTGACCGCACCTCGAACAGCACTACGAATGCCCCGGAAATTCGGCACAGCCCGCACAGAACCGCGCACGATTCATTCCAACCCACCAGCCCCAGGAGCAACCTTCGCCCGCGATCCGCGGCCGACCCCTGTTCTCCGTCAACACCGCTGACATAATCTGCGGGGCATGAGCGAACGCGTGGTCCCCGAGCCCCAGCGCCGCCGCCGGCGGCCCACCAAGCAGGGCGTCGTGCTCTCGGCGGAACTGATCATCGACACCGCCCTGCGGCTGGTCGAACAGCACGGCGCCGAAGCCCTCACCGTCCGCCGGCTCGGCGCGGCCCTCGGCGCCGACCCCAGCGCCGTCTACCGCTACTTCCACAGCACCGACGACCTGCTGCTGGCCCTCGCCGACGAACTCATCGGCCGCGCCCAGGACGGCTGGCGGCCCACCGGCGACTGGCGCGCCGACCTGCGCGCCATCGGCCTGCGGATCCACTCCGCCTACCTGGCCCACCCCCAGGCCGCCCTGCTCGCGGCCCACCGCACCACCGGCCGCAGCCACGAGACCGCCGCCGTCGAGGCCATCCTCGGCGTGCTGCGCACCGCCGGCTTCCCCGACCCGGAGGCGGTCCGGATCTATCACGCCTTCGTCGACCAGAGCCTCGGCTTCGCCGCCCTCGACGCCGCCGCCCTCGCCCTGCCCGCCGCAGCGGCCGACGCCGACCTCCGGGTCTGGCAGGCCTGCTACGCCCGGCTCGACACCACCACCCACCCCCACATCGCCGCCACCGCCCACCTGCTCACCACCGACATGCGCCGCAGCGGCTACCCGTACGCCCTCGACCTCCTCCTCGACGCCGCCGCGGCCCGCCTCCCGGCGGAGGCCCGCTGAACAGGACGGATCCGCCGCCCGCCGACCGAGGGCGGCGGGCGGCGGTGCCCGGAGCGGGCGTCCTCCTCACTCGGCGACGTAGACCGCCTCACCCCCCACGTACGTCCGCAGCACCCGGGCGTCGGCGATCTCCTCGGGCGGGGCGGTGAGGATGTCGCGGTCGAGGACGACCAGGTCGGCCAGGTTCCCGACGGCCAGGGTGCCGGCGTCGTCATGGCCGTTCACATGGGCGGAGCCCGCGGTGTACGCGGCGATGGCGGAGGCCAGGTCGAGGCGCTGCTCGGGGAGGAAGACCCGGCTGTCGACGGCGCCCGGTTCCCGCCGGTTGACCGCCACGTGCAGTCCGGCCAGCGGGTCCGGGCTGCTCACCGGCCAGTCGCTGCCCGCCGCCAGGGTGGCGCCCGCCCGCTGGAGCGCGCCGAACGGGTACTGCCGGGCGGCGCGTTCGGGACCGAGGAAGGGGATGGTCAGCTCGTCCATCTGCGGTTCGTGGGCGGCCCACAGTGGCTGGATGTTGGCGACGGCGCCGAGCGGCGCGAAGCGGGCCAGGTCGTCCGGGTGGACCACCTGGAGGTGGGCGAGGTGGTGCCGGGTGCCGCGCCGGCCGTTCTTCGTCCGGGCGGCCTCGACGGCGTCCAGGGCCTCGCGGACGGCGCGGTCGCCGAGCGCGTGGAAGTGCACCTGGAAGCCGAGCGCGTCCAGTTCGGTGACGTACCCGCACAGTGCGGCCGGATCGACGAAGCTGAGGCCGGAGTTGGCGGTGGCACAGCCGCAGCCGTCCAGGTAGGGGCTGGTCATCGCGGCGGTGAAGTTCTCCGCGATGCCGTCCTGCATGATCTTCACCGAGCCGGCCCGGAACCCGCCGTGGCTCAACTCCACTCGCCGCTCGACGAGTTGGGGGATCTGCTCGGCGCCCCGGTCGCGGTCCCACCAGAGCGCGCCGGTCACCCGGGCGGTCAGCGCGCCGGAGCGGGCGGCGGCCAGGTAGGCGTCGGAGGGGTCCGGCTGGCCGTTGAACTCGCCGAGCAGGGCGTCCTGCCAGCCGGTGATGCCGAGCGAGTGCAGCAGGCGCTGGGCCCGGAGCAGGCCGGTCAGCCGCTCGGCGGCGGTGGGCGGCGGCACCAGCCGGGCGACCAGGGCGGTGGCGCCCTCCTGGAGGGTGCCGGCCGGGGTGCCGTCGGGTTCGCGTTCGATCCGGCCGTCGGCCGGGTCGGGGGTGTCGCGGGTGAGCCCGGCGAGTTCCAGCGCCCGGGTGTTGACCCAGGCGCCGTGGTGGTCCCGGTTGGTGAGGTAGACCGGGCGGTCCGGGACCACGGAGTCGAGCAACTGCCGTGTCGGCAGGCCGCCTTGGAAGCTCTCCAGGGACCAGCCGCTGCCGGTGATCCAGGCCTGACCGGGGTTGGCCCCGGCGTAGGCGCGGATCCGGTCCAGGTAGTCGGCCACCCCGACGGTGCCGGAGAGGTCGCAGGCGGCCAGCTCGACGCCGCCGAACACGGCGTGCACGTGGGCGTCCTGGAAGCCGGGCAGCAGCAGCCGGCCGGCGAGGTCCACGACCTCGGTGTTCGGCCCGATCAGCGCGCGGACCTCGTCGTGGCCGACGGCGGTGATCCGCTCGCCGGTGACGGCCAGGCTGCTCGCCCGGGTGCGGGCGGCGTCGCCGGTGTGGACGGGGCCGTTCGTGAGGACCAGATCGGCCTCGGTCATGGGTGGTGCTCCGTTCTCGTGCGGTGGTTCTCGTTGCTGCGGTTCGGGTGCTGCCGTACGGGAGTCGCTCAGCCGGTCGGGTCGAGGAAGTACGGCGAGCGGCGGCGCCATCGCGCCCAGGCAGCCGCCGGGAGGCCGGTGACGACCATCAGTACCACCACGGTCAGCTCGAACCAGCCGTTGTCGGCGGAGAGTTCGAAGTGGTCGGTGGAGTCGTAGAAGGTCCAGGCGAGGTAGCCGCCGACGGCGAGCAGCGCGGCGGCGCCGAGCAGCGGGCCGACCACGGCGCGCAGGCCCTGGAGCGGGTCGGTGCGCAGCAGGTGGCGGAAGCGGACGGCGGCCGCGACGGCGGTGAGCGCGTAGTAGAGGGCGACGATGATGCCGATCGCGTTGACGGCGGCGGAGATCAGGTCGTTGACGGTGGGGATGGCGAGCGAGACGAGGGCGAGCAGCACGGCGATGCCGGTGATCAGCAGGGTGCCGACGGCGGGGGTGGCGTGCCGGGGGTGCAGTCTGGTCCAGACCGGGCCGAGGACGCCGTCGCGCCCCATGGCGTACATGCCGCGCGCGGTCGGGATGACCGAGGACTGCAGCGAGGCGACGGCGGAGAACAGCAGCGCGATCAACGGCAGGGCGGCGAGCGGCTGGTGGGCGAGCCGGGTGCCGAAGTAGGTCAGCCCGTGGGCACCGTTGTCGGCCAACTCGTCGAGCGGGAGCACCCGTTGGAAGGCGGTGCCGGCGAGCAGGAAGAGCAGCAGCATCACCACCAGGGCGAGCAGGCCGCCCCGGGAGGCGTCCCGTGGGTCGCGCACCTCCTCGCCGACGCTGAAGACGGACTCGAATCCCCAGTAGCAGAACACCGCGAGCACCATGCCCTGGGCGACGGCGTCGAAGGAGGGGATGTCGAAGGGGTTGAACCACTGGAGCGAGAACGGCTGGTCGCCGGCGAACAGCCCGTAGCCGCAGAAGCCGAGCAGGACGGCGTACTCGAAGAGCAGCAGCGCCTTCTGCAGCCGGGCGGCGAGGTCGAGGCCGCGGACCGCGACGAGGGCGGCGCCGATCAGCACGACCAGGCCGAGCAGGGTGCACTGGACGGTGGAGTCGGCGTCCAGCCGCAGCCCGGCGACGCTGCGCAGGTGGGCCTGGTCGAGGAGTTGGATGGTCGCCGAGCCGGTGACGGTGGTGGTGTAGGCCATGAAGACGACCGTGCCGACGGTGTTCACCCAGCCGGTGAGGAAGCCCAGCCAGGGGCTGAGCGTGCGGCCGACCCAGCGGTAGCTGCTGCCGGCGTCCGGTTCGACCGCGTTCAGCCGCCCGTAGCCGCCGGCGATGGCGAGCACGGGCAGGAAGGCCAGCAGCATGATCGCGGGCAGGTGGAGGCCGACCACCCCGGCCATCAGGCCGAGACCGATGCCGATGCTGCTGGTGGCGGCCGTGCTGGAGGCGGCGATCGCCGCGCCGTCCAGCAGGCCGATGGAGCGGTGCATGGTGCCGTGCGTCGTGCCGGCTCTCGGGCCGCTGCCCGTGTCGTCCTTGACCGTGGAGGCCAACGGATCACCGCCTTGCTCGTGGGGAAATGTGGGGGTGGGGCGGGGGAAGTGCAGCCATGAAACCGGTGGGTTCGTTTCACGTCAATGCCGTTGTCATAAGGGGTTCAACCGGTCCACGGTCTCGTCCTGAACAGTTGTTTTGACGTACCGTCGACAAACCCCTGCCCCTGTCACCCTCGCCGGAGCATCCGTGATCCCCCTTCGTAGAGCCCGCACCGCCGTGCTCACGGTGGCGGCCCTGCTGGCCGCACTCCTGAGCACCGCCCCCACCGCCCAGGCGATCGCCTCCCCCGCGCCGGTCCCGACCGGCACCCGGCTCGCCGCCTCCTGGACCGGCCCGCTGAGCACCCGCGGCCGGTACGTGGTCGACGCCGACGGCGACCGCTTCAAACTCAAGGCCGGCAACTGGTCCGGTGCCCAAGGCACTTGGGAGGGCAGCGGCTCGACCACCGACCCGGCGGACAACCAGGCCGGCCAGGTCTCCTACGACCTCCCGCTCGGCCTGGACCGGGCGCCGATCGACCGGATCCTGGCGGGCTTCCACGGCCTGGGCCTGAACGCCGTCCGGCTGCCGTTCGCCAACGCGCTGATCCACGACACCAGTACGGTCCCGGACGCCGCCGTCGCCGCCAACCCCCAGCTCAAGGGCAAGACCCCGCTGCAGGTCTACGACGCCGTGGTGGCCGCGCTGACCGCCGACGGCTTCGCGGTCGTCCTCAACGACCACACCACCAGCTACCGCTTCTGCTGCGGCCTGGACGGCAACGAGCGCTGGAACAGCGGCCAGAGCACCCAGCAGTGGGAGGACGACTGGGTGTTCATGGCGCAGCGCTACCGGGCGAACAAGCGGGTGGTCGGCGCCGACCTGCGCAACGAGGTGCGCCGCGACACCTGGGACGACCCCAACTGGGGCCTGGGCGACGCCCATGACGAGTACGGCGCCTTCGAGGAGGCCGGGAACCGGATCCTCCAGGCCGACCCGGACCTGCTGGTCATCATGGAGGGCATCAACTGGTACGGCATCCCGGCCGCCGGGTTCTCCCACGGCCGGCCGATGCTCACCCCGGTGGCGACCCTGTCCAACACCCTGATCCACTCCGACAAGCTGGTCTACGCCGCCCACTTCTACGCCTACACCGGCCCGGCCAACACCGGCGCGGCCGCCGGCAGCCCCGGCTCGACCGGCGACCCGCGCTACGAGGACTTCACCCCCGACCAGCTCGCCCAGGTGGTGGACCAGGAGGCGCTGTTCGTCACGCAGTCCGGCCAGCACTTCACCGCCCCGGTCTGGGTCAGCGAGTTCGGCGCCGCCGGGCGGGGCTCCACGGACGCCAAGGAACAGGCCTGGTTCGACCGCTTCACCGACCTGCTGGCCGCCGACGACACCGACTTCGCGATCTGGCCGCTGGTCGGCTGGCAGCACAACGGCGTCCCCAACGACGACTGGGCGCTGCTCTCCTACGACGCGACCGGCAAGCAGCTCGGCCTGGACGACCCCGGGGACTGGCGCGCCGCCGACTGGCACAAGCTGGTCGACGCCCCCTCGTACACCGGCCAGGTCGCCCCGGCCGCCCGCTGGAACATGCTCGACCTCGACCACGGCGACCAGAACGTGTCCGCCCGGATGCTGGCGCAGTCCGACTGGAGCCCCGGCAACCGCAAGGGGAACTGCCCGGACGGCCAGCGCCTGGCCGGCCTCGGCCGCAGCAGCAGCCGCGGCCTGTGCACCGACGCCGGGCAGCCCGCCCCCGGCACCGGCGACTGGGTGACCGTCACCGACCAGCGCTACGTCACCGAGGGCGACTGGGCCTCCGGCTACGACAAGCTGCAGTGCCCCGACAACACCTTCGCGGCGGGCTACAGCGTGCACGGCAACGCGATGTCCGCGCTGCTCTGCGCCCCGGCCGCCACCGCGCTGCCCACCGGCGGCCGCACCGTCTGGTTCGACCACGGCGACGACCGGCCCGCAGGCGGCGGCTCGACGGCGAGCGACTGGGCGCCGGGCACCTACAAGGGCCAGTGCGCCGACGGCGAGTACGTCGCCGGCGTGGCCGACACCTGGCGCTGGCTGCAGTACGGCGTCCCGGACGCGCTGCTCTGCCGCCCGCTGAGCTGACGGGCGCCGAGCTGACAGACGGCGGGCCGACGGGCGCCGGGCCGACGGGCGCGTAGCCCGGCCCGGGCGCCCGGGGGCGCACACCCGCCACACCCCGGTCGTACTGACCGCGCGGCCCGCGCGGTCAGTACCCTGGCCTCGGCGGCGACCGCACGACCGGGCTGGTGACCATGCCGAAGCAGCTCCCCTTCCACCGGCCCGACCCCCTGGCGGTGGCCCCGGAGTTCCGCGCCCTCCAGCTCTCCGGCGGGATCGCCCGGGTGCGCACCTTCGCCGGGCACCCGGCCTGGCTGGTCACCCGGCGCGCGGACGTCGTGCGGATGCTCTCGGACGACCGCTTCGGCCGGGCCCACCCCGATCCGTCCTCGGCGCCCGTGCTCTCCGCGACCGGGCAGTTCTACGGGCCGCAGGGCACCGACCACGAGCGGCTGGAGGAGGAGTTCCGGATCCTGCGCCGGGTCACCGCGAACTCGCTGTCCGTCCGCCGGGTCCGGCGACTGCGGCCGCGGATCGAGGCGCTCGCCGCCCACCGGATCGACCGCCTGGTGGCCGCCGGTCCCCCGGCCGACCTGCACGCCCTGCTCGCCGAGCCGCTGCCGGTCGACGTGGTCTGCGAGCTGCTCGGCGTCCCGGTCGCGGACCGGGCGGAGTTCCAGGCCTGGACCGCCGACGTGGTCTACCTCGCCGAGCCCGAGCGGGTCTGGACGGCGCTCGGCCGGCTCAACGACTACATGCGGGCGCTGATGGAGCGCAAGCGCGCCGCCCCCGCCGCGGACGCCCTCACCGACCTGGTGCGGGCGCAGGACGAGGGCCTGATCGACGCGAACCTCGCGGTGCTGTGGGCGGTGGCCCTGCTGTTCGCCGGTCACGTCACCACGGTCACCAGGATCGGCACCGGGGTGCTCCAGCTGCTCGCCCGTCCCGAGCAGCTCCGGGCCGTGCCGGCCGACCCGGGGCGGCTGGCCGCCACCGTGGAGGAGCTGCTCCGGGTCGGCCAGCCGGACCTCGGCCTGGTCTGGCGCTGGGCGGTGGTCGACGTCGACACCGCGGACGGCCGGATCGCCGCCGGGGACCTGGTGCTGTTCGCCAACGGCCCGGCCTGCCTGGACCCGACGGCCTACCCGGACCCCGACCGCTTCGACGCCGACCGCTTCCTCGGGGACCGCCCGCAGCCGCCGCACACCGCCTTCGGCGCCGGGCCGCACCTGTGCGTCGGGGCGAGCCTGGCCCGGCTGGAGCTGGAGGTGGTGTTCGAGCAGCTCTTCCGGCGGCTGCCGGGCCTCCGACTGGCCGTCCCGGAGGCCGAACTGCGCTGGCGGGAGAGCCAGTTGACCGGCGGCCTGGCGGAGCTGCCGGTCACCTGGTGAGCTCGCTCAGGCGGTCCGGGCCGCCAGGCCGACCGGGCAGACCACCGGGGTGCCGTGCACCGGGTCGGTGAGGATCGCGCTCTCCACCCCGTACAGCTCGCGCACCAGCTCCGGGGTGACGATGTCACGCGGCGCGCCCTGGGCGGCGATCCGGCCGTCCCGCATCGCGACCATGTGGTCGGCGTAGCGGCAGGCGGTGCTGAGGTCGTGCAGCACCAGCACGACGGTGCGGCCGCGCCCGGTCAGGCCGCGCACCATCTCCAGCACCTCCAGGGCGTGGCCCATGTCCAGCGCCGAGGTGGGTTCGTCCAGCATCAGGATGTCGGTGTCCTGGGCGACGGCCATGGCGATCCAGGCGCGCTGGCGCTGGCCGCCGGAGAGGGTGTCCAGCGGGCGGTCGGCCAGGTCGTGCAGGTCGGCCGCGGTGAGCGCGTGCTCGACCGCCTCGGCGTCGGCGGCGGACCACTGCCGCAGCAGGCCCTGGTGCGGCTGGCGGCCGTAGCGGACCAGGTCCCGGACGGTCAGCCCGTCGGGGGCGGTGGCGGACTGCGGCAGCAGGCCGATGATCCGGGCGATCGCGCGGGTGGAGAGCGAGCCGAGCGGCTTGCCGTCCAGCAGCACGGCGCCGGAGCGCGGGGCGATGGTCCGGGCCAGGCCGCCGAGCAGGGTGGACTTGCCGCAGCCGTTCGGGCCGACGATCACGGTGACCTGTCCGGTCGGCAGCCGGAGGTCCAGCTCGCGCACCACCAGGGTGCGGTCGTGGCCGAGGGTGAGGCCCGCGGTCTCCAGCCGGGGCGCCGGGGCGGTGGCGGTACGGGCGGCGGTCATGCGGTCCTCCGGGGACGGGTGGTGAGCAGCAGCCAGAGCAGGTACGGCCCGCCGACGACGGCGGTGACCAGCCCGGCCGGCACCTCCAGCGGCGACAGGACGGTCCGGCCGAGCAGGTCGGCGAGCAGGGTGAGGGCGGCCCCGGCGGCGGCCGAGGTGAGCACCGGCACCGAGCGCGGGCCGGCGATCCGGCGGGCGGCCTCGGGCGCGGCCAGGGCGATCATGCCGAGCGGCCCGGAGACGGCCACCGCCAGGCCGGCGCAGACCACCGCGACCAGCAGCACGGAGATCCGCAGCCCGCGCACCCGGACGCCCAGCCCGGTGGCGACGGCGTCGGAGAAGCGCAGCAGGGCGAGCCGGCGGCCGAGCAGCATCCCGGCCGGGACGCAGACCAGCAGGCCGAGTTGCAGGTACCCGACCGCCTCGGCGGAGCGGCCGTTGAGGGTGCCGACCGTCCAGGCGTAGGCGGCGTTGGCGGAGTCGATGGCGGCCCGGGAGAGCATCAGATTGGTCACCGCGCCGAACACCGCGCCGACGCCCAGGCCCACCACCAGGAAGCGGTAGCCGTTGCGGCCCGCCCCGCCGCCGAGCGCGAAGGCGAGCGCGGCGGCGGTCGCGGCACCGACCAACGCGGCTGCGGAGGGCAGCAGTTGGGTGGCCGTGCCGGTGACGGAGGCGACCGCGAAGGCGGTGGCGCCGTTGTTGAAGCCGACGGTGTCCGGGGTGGCCAGCCGGTTCTGGGCGAGGGTCTGCATCAGGCAGCCGGCCACGCCGAGCGCGGCGCCGACGGCGAGCCCGGCCTCGGCCCGGGGCAGCCGCAGCCGCTCCACCAGCAGGACGTCCCGCGGGGTGCCGTGGCCGAAGGCGGCGCGCAGGGCGTCGACCGGGTTCAGCCGGGTCTCGCCGACCGACAGCGCGACGGCGGTCACCAGGACCACGACGGCCAGCAGGGCGAGGCCGCCGAGCAGCGGACGGACCGGCAGCAGCACCGAGCGGCCGCCGAACGCGAGCAGCCGGGTGCCGGGCGGGACGGGGAGGGCGGCCGGGCGAGGGGGGTTCGGAGGAGTAGGAGTCACAGCGCGGGCATCCTCTGCGAGCGGACGACGGCGACCAGCACGGGGGCACCGAACAGCGCGGTCATCACGCCGAGCGGCATCTCGTACGGGCGGGCGAACAGCCGGGAGGCCACGTCGGCGAGCAGCACCACGACCGGCCCGAGCAGCGCGGACACCGCGAGCAGCCGGCGCAGGTCGGGGCCGACCAGTGCCCGGGCGGCGAACGGCACCACCAGGCCGACGAAGGAGACCGGCCCGGCGATCGCGGTGGCGGAGCCGACCAGCAGCGCGACGGCGGCCACCGCGAGGGCGCGGGCCCGCCGGGGCTTGTGGCCGAGCCCGGTGGCGACGTCGTCGCCGAGGCTGAGCGCGGTCAGGGCCGGGCCGGCGGCCGCCGCGAGCAGCAGCCCGAGCACCAACACCGGTAGCACGGAGAGGAGTTGGTCGGTGCCGCGGCCGGCCACCGAGCCGATGGTCCAGAACCGGATCTCGTCGGCGGCCCGGGCGTCGGAGAGCAGCAGGACGGAGGAGCCCGCGTTCATCAGTCCGCTGAGCGCGGCTCCGGCCAGCACCAGCCGGACCGGGTCGTCACCGGCGCCGCGCAGCCGGGCGGCGCCCAGGGCGAGCAGGCAGCCCGCCGCGGCGCCGAGCACGGCGACGTACGGGCCGACGCTCGCGGCGCCGGCGCCGAGCACGATGGCGACCACGACGGCGAAGGAGGCCCCGGTGCTGACGCCGAGCAGCCCGGGCTCGGCCAGCGGGTTGCGGGCGGCGGCCTGGAGGACGGTGCCCGCGACGCCGAGGGCGAGGCCGACGGCCACCGCCACGGCGGTGCGGGGGGCGCGCAGTTGGAAGACGGTGAAGCGGGAGTCGGAGTCGCCGTCACCGAGCAGGGTCGCGAGGGCCCGTGACGGTCCCACGTCGCCCGCGCCGAGCAACAGGCTCGCCAGGACGGCGGCGAGCAGCAGGGCGGCGGCGGGTATCAGCCCGCGCAGCAGTAGTGATCGGAAGGTCACACCGGTTCTCCCCGTCAGGGTTTTGCCTTTGGTTAGGCTAACCTCATAATCAATTCGTCCGTAAACTACCATTGCTCGGAGAATGTCCATGCTTGGCACCCGCTTTACCAAGACCCTGCTCGGTGCGGCCGTGGTCGGCGCCCTCTCCCTGGGCCTGACCGCGTGCGGCTCCTCGGGCTCCAAGGACTCCGCGGGTGGTGGCAGCGCGTCCTCCTCGGCCGCCAAGGACGGCAAGGACGCCAAGGACGGCAAGCGCGGCATCGAGACCGCCTTCGGCCGGGTCGAGGTGCCGGCCGAGGCCAAGCGGATCGTCGCCCTCGGCGACACCGCGCTGGACACCGCGCTCTCGCTCGGCTTCACCCCGGTGGGCACCAGCTCCAGCCGCGGCGGCACCACCGCGCCGGCCTACCTGAAGGCCGACGGCATCCCGCTGGTGGCCACGGTCAAGGAGCCCAACATCGAGGCGATCCTGAAGGCGAACCCGGACCTCATCCTGACCTCCTCCAGCGTCGAGAAGTCCCAGTACGAGCAGCTCGCGGCGGTGGCGCCGACCGTGGTGCCCAAGAGCGGCGACTGGCGCTCGGTGCTGGGCGTGTACGGCGACGCGCTCGGGCACAAGGACGACCTGACGGCCAAGCTCGACGCGCTGGACAAGCGCGCCGCCAAGGCGGGCGAGGGCAAGTCCGGCTCCGCCGTGGTGATGCGCTGGATGCCCAGCGGCCCGATCGTGATGAACACCACCAACATGCCCGGCGAGCTGCTGAAGAAGGCCGGCGCCGCCACCCTGCCGATCGCCGACGACCTGGGCGCCCAGCCGCACTCCGACCCGCTGTCGCTGGAGAACCTGGGCAAGGCCGACGCGGACCGGGTGTTCGTCGCCACCCTGAACGCGGAGGGCGAGAAGGCCCTGGAGACGGCCCGCAGCCAGCCCGCCTTCACCCGCCTCAAGGCGGTCGGCGCGGGCCAGGTCGCCGGGGTGGACGGCCAGGTGTGGAGCAGCAGCTCCGGCCCGATCGCGGCGGAGAAGGTCGTCGAGGACATCGAGAAGGCCTTCGGCGCCAAGTAATCCCCCCCCCCCCGCAGCTCCGGCGATCCCCTTCGGAACAGCGGCGACGTGCCCGGCGGATGCGCCATCCGCCGGGCACGTGCAAGGTGGTGGAGTACGAACCGCCCGGCCGGCCACGGTCCGTGGCCCTGCGGACACCGTCCGCCGGGCGACCGGCCCCCAGCCGCCCCTCGACCGAAGGAGGCGCCATGCCGACCAGGACGATCCCGCGTCGGGTGCTGGTGCTGACCGCCGCCGCCCTCGCCGTCCTGCCCGCCGCAGCGCTCACGGCGCCCGCGCGGGCGGCCTCCGCTCCCCCGGCCGCCACCGCCACCACGGCCGGCCGGGCCCCCGCCGCGCCGGTGCGCTTCGTGGACCTGCCCGAATCCGCTCTGCCGACCGACCGGGCGCCGCACAAGATCACCTTCAGATACCGCAACGACACCCCGACGGACCAGACGATCGCCCCGCAGATCCTGCTGGAGTCGCCCGACCGGGGTCCGTACCTCAGCCCGTCGGACTTCCGGCTGGAGCTGCTCGGGACGGACGGCCACTGGCACACCCTGCCGCTCGGCAACCAGACCGGGACGCTCTACACCTCGCTGACCCCGGCCAAGCTGGTGCTGCACTCCGGCCACACCCTCACCGAGAGCTACCGGCTCACCGTGCTCCACGGGCCCGCCCGGGGGACGGTCGAGCCCCGGATCGCGATCTACGCCTGAGCCGGCAGGCGACGGCCGGCGGCCGGCTCCGGCCGACTGGCTCCGGCCGGCCGCCGCCCCTGCCTTTCAGCCCCGCGCGGCCCCGTGGCGGGCCGCGTACTCCGCCAGGCCCGCGGCGTCCGCGCCGGCCCAGCCGACGTAGCCGTCCGGACGGACCAGGAACACCCCGGTGCCGTACGCCCCGTAGGGCGGGATGCGGACCACCGGGACGCCCAGCTCGGGCAGTTCGGCACCGGTGCCGACGGCCAGCAGCGTCCAGTGCGGGCCGCGGAAGGCGTCGAACAGCCGGGTGCCGCCGCGGCGGCCGTCCGGGGCGCGGTCCCCGGCCCGCAGGGCGTCCGCCGGGAGGTCCGGCCGGGTCTCCACCGCGAGCGCGGACTCCCGGTAGCCGAGGCCGAGTTGCTGGGTGGCCCGGCCGCGGCGGACCTCGCCGCGGTGGACCCCGGTGGACAGCGCCAGCATCGCCTCCGCGTTGGCCCGCCGCTCCTCCTGGTAGCTGTCCAGCAGTGCGTCCGCCGCCCGGCCGGACAGCACCGCGGCCAGCTTCCAGCCCAGGTTGTAGGCGTCCTGGACACTGGTGTTGAGGCCCTGGGCGCCCGCCGGGGAGTGCACGTGGGCGGCGTCGCCCGCGAGGAACACCCGGCCCTCCCGGAAGCGGTCGGCGAGCGCCGCGCGCGGCCGGAACTCGGAGGTCCAGCGCACTCCGGCGACCTGGTCGGCGGTCAGGTGGGTGCGCTCGGCGACCAGCGCGCGGATGCCGTCCAGGGTCGGGGTGACGACCTCGCCCGTCGGGAAGCCCGCGACCAACTGGAACTCCTCCGTCCCGGCCAGCGGGCAGAGCGCCAGCAGGCCCTGCTCGGCCTGGAACACGTGCCAGTGGGTGCGGTCGAGCCCCTCGACCCGGACGTCCGCGACCAGCATCGGCGCCGGGTCGACGGTCTCGCCCGTCATCGCGATCCCGAGCAGCCGGCGCACCGTGGAGCGCCCGCCGTCGGCGGCGACGGCGTAGCGCGCCCGGATCCGCCCCCCGTCCGCGAACCCGGCGGTCACGCCGTCCCCGTCCTGGGTGAGGGAGACCAGTTCGCGCCCGAAGGCGACCTCGCCGCCGAGTTCGCGCAGCCGCCCGTACAGCACCTGCTGGGTGCGCCACTGGGGCAGCATCAGGGTCTCGGTGTACGGCTCGGCCTCGGAGGGCTCGGTCGGGTCGTACATCCGGCGTTCGCCCTGCGGCTCGCCGTCCCGCCAGAACAGGTTGGGCGGGTAGTGGCCGGCGGTGGCGCGGATCTCCGCGAGCACGCCGAGGTCGTCCAGCACCTCCAGGGTGCGCGGCTGGAGGCCCTTGCCGCGTGAGCCGGGGAACAGTTCCGCGCCGCGTTCGACGAGCCGGGCGGCGACGCCGTGCCGGGCCAGGTCGACGGCCAGCGCGAGGCCGGTGGGCCCGGCGCCGACGATCAGGACGTCCGTGCGGACCTCGTGGACCTCCGTGTCGTGATCGGTCACGACAACCTCCTTAACGTTGTTAAGTAGCCGGTGCACGCAGCTTGCACTTAACGGCGTTAAACTGTCAACCGTGACGCCGCAGAGAACCCCCAAGCTGGACCGCGCCCTGGTCGTCGACACCGCCCTGACGCTCCTCGACGAGGTCGGCCTCGACGGCCTGACCCTGCGGGCGATCGCCGCCGAACTGGACGTCAAGGCGCCCGCCCTGTACTGGCACTTCAAGGACAAGCAGGCGCTGCTCGACGAGATGGCGACCGAGATGATGCGCCGGATGTACGCCGCGGCCGCCCCGCCCGCCGGCGACTGGCGGCAGGCCTACCTCGGGGCCATGCGCGCACTGCGCGCCGAGCTGCTGCGCCACCGCGACGGCGCCCGGGTGTACAGCGGCTCCCGGTTCACCGACACCTCCTACGCCCCGGGCCTGGACGCCGCGCTGCGCGTCCTGATCGAGGCCGGCTTCACCCCGGAGGCCGCCGCCCGCGCCTGGTACACCGCGTACAGCTACACCGTCGGCTACGTCATCGAGGAACAGGCGATGGGGCCCGACCCGCTCCGGGGCGAGGCCGGCTACGACGTCGAGGCCCGGGCCGAGCGGCTCGCCGAACACCCGCTGGCCGCCGCGGCGGGCCGGGTGATGTTCGATGACTTCGAGCACGGCTTCGAGCAGGGGCTGACCGCGATCCTGGCCGGGATGGAGGCGGTCTTCCTGGCCTGAAACCCTCGGGTCGCGTCCGGCAATCGCCGGATTCGCGGGGCATTCACCGGACTTGTCTGCCGAACGGCAGTCCTGACGCACAGTTCCGTATCCCCGTGATTAACCTCGCGTTCACGTGTACTCGTCAACCGTGTTCACCGCTACGCTCTAGCGTCGTGCCGCCGCGCCGCTCGCACTACGCGCGTCACGGCCCCAACTTCTGACACATATGACGATGACGTCCGAGGAACCGACCATGCACGCAGTTCCCAGCCGCAACAGGTGGCTCCGCCGTGGTGCCGGCCTGATCGGCGCGGTCTCGCTGGCCGCCTTCGGCGGTGCGCCGGCGGCCTTCGCGGCCGACGGCCCGCAGACCGCCACCCCGATCAAGCACCTGGTGGTGATATTCCAGGAGAACGTCTCCTTCGACCACTACTTCGGCACCTACCCGAACGCGGCCAACACCGCCGACGACAAGGTGAAGTTCACCGCCAAGCCCGACACCCCGAAGGTCGACGGCCTCAGCGACGACCTGCTGCACAAGAACCCGAACCGCAACAACCCGGTGCGCCTGACCCCGTCCCAGGCCGTGACCTGCGACCAGGACCACACCTACAAGGACGAGCAGCTCGCCTTCGACGGCGGCAAGATGGACAAGTTCGTCGAGCACACCGACATCGAGAGCTGCAAGGCCCCGATGTACACCGCGCCCGGCCTGGTGATGGACTACTACGACGGCAACACCGTCACCGGCTACTGGAACTACGCCCAGCGCTTCGCGATGAGCGACAACTCCTTCGGCACCAACTACGGGCCCTCCACCCCCGGCGCGATCAACCTGGTCTCGGGCAACACCCACGGCGGCTACCCGGTCAGCCCGAAGGACGGCTCGCAGACCACCGACGCCTACGTGGTCGCCTCCCCGGACGCCAAGGGCGTCGGCACCGTCATCAACGACCCCGACCCGGGCTACGACGAGTGCTCCAGCTCCGCGCACAACCAGCTGGTCATGACCGGCAAGAACGTCGGCGACCTGCTCAACGCCAAGGGCGTCAGCTGGGGCTGGTTCCAGGGCGGCTTCAAGCCGACCGGCACCAAGGACGGCAAGGCCGTCTGCGACGCCGCGCACAACAACATCGTGGGCGCCTCGCAGACCGACTACAACCCGCACCACGAGCCGTTCCAGTACTACAAGTCCACGGCGAACCCGAAGCACCTGGCGCCCAAGGACGTGGCGGAGATCGGCCACGACGGCCAGGCCAACCACCAGTACGACCTGACCGACTTCGACGCCGCCCTGCAGCACGGCGACCTGCCCGCCGTCAGCTACCTCAAGGCCGCCAACTACCAGGACGGGCACGCGGGTTACTCCGACCCGCTGGACGAGCAGCACTTCGTCGTCGACACCCTGAACAAGCTGCAGAAGTCCAAGGACTGGGCCTCCACCGCCGTCGTCATCGCCTACGACGACTCGGACGGCTGGTACGACCACAAGTTCGCCGAGCCCGTCAACGGCTCCGCCGACAAGGCCAACGACAGCCTGAGCGGCGCCGGCCAGTGCGGCAAGGACGCCGGCTGGGGCGGCTACGCCGACCGCTGCGGCTACGGCCCGCGCCTGCCGCTGCTGGTCGCCTCGCCGTACGCCAAGGCCAACTTCGTCGACCACACCCAGACCGACCAGTCCTCGATCCTGCGCTTCGTCGAGGACAACTGGAAGACCGGCCGGATCGGCGACACCTCCTTCGACGAGCACGCCGGCTCCATCGAGGGCATGTTCGACTTCAAGAACCCGCAGTCGGCCACCCTGATCCTGGACCCGGCCACCGGCGCACCCGTCGGCGGCGACACCCCGACCGGCCAGCCCACAGGCGGCGCCTCCACCACCCCGGGCGGCACGGCCACCACGTCCGCCGGCACCGGCACCGGCAGCACCGCCGTCGCTGGGGCCACCAGCAGCGCCTCCGGCCCGCCGCTGGCCGAGACCGGTGCCGACTCCAACACCGGGCCGATCGCCATCGCGGCCGTCGCCCTGCTGGCGGTCGGCGGCGGCGCGGTGTTCGTCGCCCGCCGCAAGCGCGGCACCCGCGCCTGACGCGGCGACGCCCCACCACCGGCACCGCCGGGCCCCGCATTCGGGGGCCCGGCGGTGTCCGCGTTCCACTACCGCCGTGCCGGCGGGCCCGCCCCGGCGGCTACCCTTCCTAGCCATGACCGCCGCCACCCCGCGCCGCCGCACCCTGCTGGGCGCCGCCCTGGGCGCGGCCCTGACCGTCGGGTCCACGGCCGGCTGCTCCGCCGGGGACGACCCGGTGCGCACGCTCCGGCTGGCCACCGGGCCCGAGGGCGGACCGTACAACGCCTTCGGCCGCTCCTTCACCGAGGCCGTCGCGCACAGCGGTCGGCTGACCCTCACCCCGGTCGGCAGTTCCGCCAGCGTGGACAACCTCCGGCAACTCGCCGACGGCTCGGTGGACCTCGCGCTGACCACCGCCGACGTGGCCGAGGACGCGGTGCTCGGCCACGCCGCCTTCGACCGCCCGATCGGCCTCACCGCGCTGGCCCGGGTGTACGTCAACTACCTGCACCTGCTCGCCCCCGCCGACGGACCGGTGCGCCGACTGGCCGACCTGGCGGGCCGCCGGGTGGCGACCGGCGCGGTGGGCTCCGGGAACCAGGTGACGGCCGGCCGACTGCTGCGGCAGGCCGGGATCGACGTCCGGCAGCACCCGCTCGGGCTGGCCGAGTCCCTGGCGGCGCTGCGCTCCGGCGAGTTGGACGCGGTGTTCTGGTCCGGCGGCGTGCCGACGCCCGCGGTGTCCGCACTCGCCCGCGAACTGCCCCTGCGCTTCGTGCCCCTGGACGCGGTCGCCGCCCTGCTGCGGGAGCGCTACGGCCCGGTCTACACCGCGGTCACCCTGCCCGCCGGCGCCTACGGCCTGCCCGACCCGGTCGCCACCCTCGGCGTCGGCAACTACCTGACCGCCCGCCCCGCCGTGCCCGAGGACGCCGTCCGGCGGCTGCTCGGGATCCTGTTCGACCAGTGGGCCACCCTGCTGCGCTCCGTCACGGCGGGCGCCCGGCTGGAACCCCGGTTCGCCGTCTCCACCGGCGCCGTCCCGCTGCACCCGGGGGCGGCGGCCTACTACCGCTCGGTGTACGGCTGAAGCGGCCCCGAGCGCTGACGAACCGTTGACTCGGAGTCGCCCATTCCGCCGACGGCCCCGGCTACCCTGCTTCCTGGCGGTCGACCGCGGGGGAAGCGGCCCGGCCCGCCGACGGCCGACCGGAACTCCGGGACCGGCGTTCAGGGGAGGGACGACAAGTGACGGACAACGGCGACTTCACACACCCCACCGGACCGCCGGAGCAACCGGGTCGGCCACCCGCGGCGCCGTACATACCCCCGCCGCCACCGTACGCACCCGCGCCGCCACCGGGCCCGCCCACGGGGTACGGCCCGCCCGGGGGCTACGGGCCACCCGGGGCGTACGGACCACCCGAGACGTACGGGCCACCCGGGGCCTACGGTCCGCCGCCACCGGCCTGGCCCGGCGGTCCCGGCGCTCCCGGCGGTCCGGCCGAGCCGCGGCCGCCGCGGAAGTGGAAGGGCAAGGCCATCGGCACCGGCGTCGTCGTCCTGGCGGGCGCCGTGGCCGCGGCGGTGGTGTTCTGGCCGTCCTCGCCCGCGAAGCCGCCGGAGCTCAACGAGGTGCCCTTCTACCAGGCGGTCGCCGCCCTGGCCAACCAGCCGGTCGTGCACTACGCGGGCAACCAGGCCGCTGGCACGACGAGTTGGGACATCAAGGCGACCGCCGGCGGCGAACAGCTCGGGACGGTCACCATCGCCGGACAGCAGATGGCGATCCTGAAGGTCGGCGACCGGACCTATCTCAAGCCACCGCAGAGCCTGCTGGGCGGCTCGTCCAAGGGCTCCTCCGCGACCTCCCTCCAGGGTCGCTGGATCACCGGCGACGACCGGCTCACGGCACTGCTCCCGCAGGACCTGAGTGCCCCGCCGGAGCTGGCCCGGTCGCTCTGGCAGGACCTGGCCGCGACCACCGCCTTCCCCCTCCCCGGCGCCCCGACCAGCACGGTCGACGGCGTCACCGCCCTGGAAGTCACCACGCCCGGGGGCGTGTTGGACGTCTCGGCCGGAGCGCCGTACCGGGTGCTGCGGTTCACGCCCACGCCGGGCGGGGGCGCCTCGACCGGGGGCACGCCGGGCGGCGACCCCGGCACGGGCAGCGGGTCGCCCTCCGTCGCGCCCGCCGACTGGTCGGACCGTACGCTCACCGGCGCGGTGCCCGCCGCGGACTCCTCGGGACAGCACAGCTTCTCCCCGATGTCCCCGTCCGACGTCGGGCAGCTGTACAGCGACCTCATCGACCAGACCAAGCAGCTCGCCCAGGCGGTCGACGTCGGCATCAGCTTCGACTTCAACCAGACCGGCAACCTCCAGTGCTCCGAGGCGAGTTGCACGGTCACCGAGAACGTGAGCAGCTCCACCACCAGCCGGCGCCCGGCCAGCCTGTCCGGCACGGTGACGGCGACGATGACCGCCACCCTCACCGTCAACGGCCAAGCGGCAGGCAACTGCACCCAGACCGCCGCCCTGCCGATCAACGGCAGCGGGACGCTCAGCTGCGTCGACCCCGGCATCGCCCCGGTCGTCCAGCAGATCAAGGCGCAGAAGCAGGCGGAGGCCGATGCCGAGGCGAAGGCCACCGGCCACAGCGTCCGGATCCCGTACACCCTGGACAACGAGGCCTCCGTCCAGATCGAGGCCCGCGCCCAGGTCCAGGCCGAGGTCGACAAGGCGGTCCAGGCCGAGCAGGCCGAGCAGGACACCGCGAAGCAGGACCCGCCCCCGCCGCCGAGCTCCGCCCCCTGCCCGGCCGCCCTCGGCGACGGCGGCGCGACCGGCACCCGGGTGACACCCGCACGCTGGGCACCGACCCCCGCCGGGCAGGCGCGGCCCGGTGCCGCCGACGCGCCGCAGATCGTCCCGGCGGGCGACAAGGACCCGCTCAAGTTCTTCAGCGGCTACACCGGCCGCGTCGACCAGTTCACCTCCGCGACCGGCCGGGCGAGCTTCGAGATCCACGTCTACTACAAGGGCAAGGAGTACGGCCTCTACGGCCCGGCCGGCTGGTTCCCCAAGCACGGACTGAACGTGCCCCGGAACCCGCCGCCGCAGCTGGAGTCCGTGCTCAAGGGGTACTCCGTCGACTGGATGCGCCGGGCCGGGGTGATCAAGCCGGGCGATACCATCAAGGGCGACGACTGGAAGCGCCCGGGGCTGACGCAGGGGACGGATTGCTGACATGCAGCTGGTGAGGATCGAGCGGACGGCCACGGGCTTCGCGCTCGATCCTCGCCCGTACCTGGCGCGCCTGCCCGCCCTCCGGCCCGAACTGCCGCCGGGGGCAGAGGCGTTCGCCACCGACCCGGCGCACTACGACTTCGCCTCCGAACGGTGTGTCAAGGACCTCAAGCTGGCGTCGCTGGTGGTGACGGAGGACGCGGTCGTCCTCCGCTGCTCCTTCAACGACGTGGCGCCCGAGCAGCTGGTGATCCGGTACACCGGCGTCACCGCCCTGCTGATCGAGGCGGCACCGCCGACCGGCGCGGGCGGCCCGACCGGCCCGGACGGCCAGGACGGGCTGCGGGAGCGCCTCGGCCCGCTGCAGCTCGACGAAGTCCTGCCGCACCCGCACGGGTGCACCCATGAACTCGGCCACATCGGCGGCACGGTGCGGATCACCGCCGGGGACCTCACCGCCACCTGGCTCCCCCGCCCGCCGGCCTGACCCCTCCCCCATACCGGACGACGATCCGGCCGAACGGCCGGACCGGCTCACGCTCCGGGCAACCGGAACTCCACGGTCAGCCCGTGCGGCCGGGCCGGTGCGACGGTGAGCGATCCACCGCTGGCGCGGGCGAGTTCGTCCGCGATGGCCAGCCCGAGTCCGGTGCCGGGGACGTTCTGGTGCTCCGGCGAGCGGGTGAATCGCCTTAGCAGAAGCGGGAGTTGCTCCGCCGGGACACCCGGCCCGCAGTCCGTCACCCGGACCGCCGCACCCCCCTCGGGCGGGGCGACGGCCACCACCCGGACCCGCTCCCCCGCCGGGACGAACTTGCCGGCGTTGTCCAGCAGCGCGTCCAGGATCCGCCCGGCCGCGTCCGGGAGCCCGAGCGCCCGCAGTCCGGGCGCGAGTTCGGCCGTCAGCTCCAGCCCGCCCGCCTCGAACACCGGCACCCAGGCGGCGACGCGCCCGGCCACCGCCGCGGTGACGTCCTGCTCCGCCACCGGCGCCGCGGCCGCCTCCAGCCGGGCCAACACCAGCAGGCCGTCCAGCAGTTCGCCCAGCCGGTCCGCCTCGTCCAGGGCCAGCGCGTGCGCCTGCCGCCCGGGGCCGGGCCCGACGTGCGGCTCGGCGTTCTCCAGTTGCAGCACCAGGGCGGCCAGCGGGTTGCGCAGCTGGTGCGAGGCGTCCGCGACGAAGTCCCGCTGGCGGCGCAGCGATTCCGCGACGGCCTGCGCCATGCCGTCGAAGTGCCGTCGCAGCCGCAGCAGTTCGGGCGGCCCGGTGTCGGCGGCGACCCGCAGCTCGAACCGGCCGCCGGCCACCGTGGCCACCGCGCGGTCGAGTTCGTGGACCGGCCGCAGCAGCCAGCGGGCGAGCCCGGCGGCGACCAGCGCGGCGGCGCCGAAGGCGGTGACGGCGCCGGCCGCGATCAGCGCCCAGCGGACCAGCACGTCGTGCCGCGCGGCGCCGGTGGGGACGGTCACCAGCACGGCACCGCCGACCCGTTCGTCCTGGCCGACCGGTTCGGCCAGTACCACGGTGTCCGGCCCCCAGGGCAGCACGGTGGGCAGCGCCTCGGTGGAGCGGCCGGTGAGGGCGCGGTCCTCGGCCTGTCGCGCGGCCGGGCCGGTCGGGGCGGGCCCGGCCCGGCCGACGGTGTTCCCGGCGGTGTCGACCACGGTCACCGCGGCGCCGTAGAGCTGGGCGTAGCGGGTGAGTTCGGCGTCGAGTTCGCGGCGGTCGGCGTCGGTGCGGATCCGGTCGGCGAGTTCGGCGAAGCGCACGCCGTCGGCGCGGCGCTGCAGCAGCAGGTGCTCGGTGCGGCCGCGGGCGTAGGAGTCGGCCAGCGGCAGGGCGAGCAGCAGGACGGCGGTGCCGATCAGCGCGGTGAGCACGGCCAGCAGGCGGCGTCTCACCGGCCGTCCGGACCGTTCGCGCCGTTCAGGGTGTTCGCGCCGTTCAGGGTGTTCGCGCCGTCCGGGCCGTCCGGGGTGCCGAGTCGGTAGCCGTAGCCGCGGACGGTGCGGACCAGGGCAGCCCGGCCGGTCTTGGCCCGGATGCCGGCCACGTGGACGTCCAGCGAGCGGGAGGAGGCGAGGAAGGCGTCGCCCCAGATCCGGTCGAGGATCTCCTCGCGCGAGCGGACGTCGCCGGGCTGGGCGGCGAGCAGGGCGAGGACGTCGAACTCCCGGCGGGTGAGCCGGATCTCGGTTCCGTCGACGGTCACCGTGCGGGCGGCCGGGTCGATCTCGACGTCGCCGGTGCGCACCCGCCGCTCCGGGCCGAGCGGTTCCGGAGCGCCGGTGCGCTGGGTGCGGCGGCGCACGGTGTCGATCCGGGCGATCAGCTCGGCCATCCGGAACGGCTTGACCACGTAGTCGTCGGCGCCGGCCCGCAGCCCCTGGAGCACGTCCCGTTCCTCGCCGCGCGCGGTGACCACGATCAGCGGCAGGTCGCACACCGTCCGGAGCTTGCGCAGCAGTTCCAGGCCGTCCAGGTCGGGCAGCCCGAGGTCGAGCAGCACGAACTCGGTCTCCCGGGCGTGCCGCAGCGCCTCCGCGGCGCGCACCACCCGGCGCACGGTGTGGCCGCGCCGGGCGAGCGCGGTGGCGAGGGCCTGGGCCATCCGGTCGTCGTCCTCGACCAGCAGCATGTGCACGGAACCCTCCCCGGTGATGAGGGGACTACCGTACGGTCCCGGCCGCGGCGGGCGCCGCCGGGGTCTCGGCCGGGCTGAGCACGGCGTGCCGGGTGTCCGGCATCAGGACGTAGACGACCAGCGAGACCAGGGCGCAGCCGGAGACGTACCAGAAGAAGCCGGATTCGTGCCCGGCGTTCTTGAACCAGAGCGCGATGTACTCGGCGGTGCCGCCGAACAGCGCGTTGGCGACGGCGTACGGGAGGGCGACGCCGAGGGCGCGGATCCGGGTGGGGAACAGTTCGGCCTTCACCGCCGCGTTGATCGAGGTGTAGCCGGTGACGATGAGCAGCGCGACCAGCGAGAGCCCGAGCGCGGACCAGTAGCCGGAGGCCGAGCCGAGCGCGCTCATCAGCGGGTAGGTGCCGACGGTGCAGCCGAGCGCGAAGGTGATCAGCAGCGGGCGGCGGCCGATCCGGTCGGAGAGCAGTCCGGCCAGCGGCTGGATCGCGGCGAAGACGGCGAGCGCGGTGAAGCTGACCAGGGTGGCGGTGTTCTTGTTCAGGCCCGCGCTGCCGATCAGGTACTTGGTCAGGTACGTGGTGTACGTGTAGTACGCGACGGTGCCGCCGAGGGTGAGGGCCATCACCAGGGCGCCCTGGCGCCGGTGCTCCCACAGGCCGCGCAGGGTGCCCTGGGCGCTCGCCGGGGTGTCCCGGTCGGCGGTGAACGCCTCGGTCTCCGGCAGCCGGCGGCGCAACCAGAGCACCACGACGGCCAGCACGGCGCCGAGCAGGAAGGGGACCCGCCAGCCCCAGGAGTGCAGTTGGGCGTTGCTGAGGGTGTGCTGGAGGACGATCAGGATGCCCAGGCCGAGGAGTTGGCCGACGGTCATCGACACATACTGGAAGGAGGAGCCGAAGCCGCGCCGGTTCGGCGCGGAGGCCTCGGTGAGGTAGGTGGCGCTGGCCGCGTACTCGCCGCCGATGCTCAGGCCCTGGAGCAGCCGGGCGAGCAGCAGGACGACGGCGCCCAGGTAGCCGCTCGCGGCGTAGGTCGGGGCGACGGCGATCAGCACGGCGGCCGCGGACATCATGGTGACGGTCAGGGTGAGGGCGCTCTTGCGGCCGTGCCGGTCGGCGGCCCGGCCGAGCAGCCAGCCGCCGACCGGGCGCATCAGGAAGCCGACGGCGAAGATGCCGGCGGTGTTCATCAGCTTCGCGGTGGAGTTGCTGCCGGGGAAGAAGTCGTCGGCGAAGTAGACCGCGAAGCTGGCGTAGACGAACCAGTCGTACCACTCCACCAGGTTGCCCAGCGATCCGCCGACCAGGGCGAGCCGCCGTCGGGCGCGCTCCTCCCCGGGCGGCGGCTGGGTGGCGGCTTCGGGCCGGGGGGACGGGGACATGGCGGCTCCGGGGGCTGGTACGCGGCGGGTGGGTGCCCAGAGCGTGCCGCCGCCCGCCGGGCGACGGCAAGGAGTGCCGCCCAGAACTTACGTCCCGCTAAGGAAGCGGGGGTCGCCCTACCCCTGGCGGGTGTGGTGACGGCGGGTCGGCGGTGCACTCAGCCGGGCGACGGTCCGACGGGCGGCCTCGCGCTGGTCCGGGCGGGGCGCCGGCCCCCGGGGGCCGGTCAGGTCGCGCTCGGTGAGCGACCCGGCGCCGACCGCCGCCCAGTCGGCCCGGCGCACCACGGCGAGGTGGCCTTCCCGGTGGGCGCCGTCGTCCTCCCAGTCGTCGTACGGCGCCATCAGGACCCGGAGTTCCTGGTCGTTCAGCCACTTGAGGCCGAGGACCTGACGGCCGAAGGCATGGCCGATGAGCGACCGGACGGTGCCGTCCTCCAGATCGACGAGCAGGAGCTCCCCCTCGAAGTGGTAGCCGCCGTCGTACTCCCCCGTTCCCACGGCCAGCAGGGGGCGGGACGGATGGAAGGCCATCGCGTTCACGGGGTACGGCGACCCCAGCAACCAACGGCGCCGGGCCCGGTCGGTGACGTGGAAGAGCCCGACCGTCCTGGCCTCGCCGTGCTCCCGCGCGCCGGCCACGGCGACCAGGCCCCGCCGCTTGTCCGTGACGGCGAGGCAGGGGTCGCCGAGCTCGGCGAAGGGGTCGTCGGCCACGGGCCGGTCCTCGGGCATCGCTGCTCCTCACGTCGGGGTCAGGAGTCTAGCGATCGGTGGTCAACTCCTTTGACCGGGGACGATTCGTCAACGATCATGCTCCGGTGACCGTCGAAAGCACCCTCGTCAAGGTCGACGCGGACCTCCGCTCCGGCCGGATACCGCTGGCCCGGCAACGTCTGCGCGGCCTGGTGGTCTCCTACCCGGCCGACCTGACGGCCAGGCGGCGGCTGGCCGAGGTCTACCGGCTGTACGGCGAGCCGGCCGAGGCGGGCCGCTGGACCTACCTCGACGAGGAGCGGGATCCGGACGAGACGGCGGCCTTCGAAGCCCGGTACGGCGATCCGCTCCACCGGATGGCGGCCGTCGCCTGGCGCGGCCCGGAGGAGTCGGCGCCGACGGCGGCCGCCCGGGCCCGGCTGGCGGTCCTCCGCGAGGCGGCCGCGCTGCACCTGGGTCACCCGGTCGACTGGCGGCCGCTGCCCGAGCCGCTCCCGCACGACGGCCGGCCCGACGGCCAGGAGGACTCGGGCCGCCTGTTCTGCGCCGCTCTCGCCACCGTCGGTGCACTGCTGGCGGGCTTCGCCGTGCTCGGCGTCGTCACCTTCGTCGGCTGGTGGTTCTGAGCCCCTCGTGTCGCGGGCCGGCCACCGGTCGACGCCGCGTAGCCTGCCGGGGCAGCTTTGCGGGAGCGACGTGAGAGGTGGCCGATGAACGGTTGGACGGAGGAGCTCCGGGCCCGGGTGGCGGCCGAGCCCCGGATCTGGTTCGTGGCGACCACCGGGGCGGACGGCGCCCCGCACGTCACCCCCATGTGGCTCGGGCTGGAGGGCGACCGGGTGTACTTCAACACCTCGATCGGCCGGATCAAGGAGCGCAATCTGCGCCGCGATCCCCGTGTCTGCCTGTCCGGCGCCGCCCCGGCCGACCCGTACGACCGGATCCAACTCCACGGTCGGGCAGTCGAGTTCGTGACCGGCGAGGCGGCCGACCGGCAGATGGACCGCCTCGCCCGGAAGTACCTCGGGGTCGAGCGGTACGGCTGGCGCATCCCCGGCGAGCGGCGGGTCACCGTGTTCGTCGAGCCCACCCGGATCCGCCGGATCGTCGGGGTCGAACCGCTGCCGGCCGCCGCCCGGCACGCGGACTGACCTCGTCGCCTGACGACGGATCGCTCCGCCGCCGGGGCGGCTACTGGAACGGCCGCCGGTCCGGCGCGCAGACCTGACCGCGCGGCGGCAGCGCGCCGTCCACCAGGTAGCGCTCCTCGTAACCGGCCGCGCAGGCGCTCGGGTTGCCGAGCACGGTGTGCCCGTCGCCGTCGACGGTCAGCAGTCGGCCCCGGGCCAGGGTGTCGGCCAGCGCCCGCGAGCCCTCGTAGGGCCAGACCGGGTCGCCGGTGTTGGCGACGACCAGGACGGGTGCGGCGGTGCGGCGGTCCCAGGGGCCGTCGTAGCGGTCCCGGGCGGCCTCGGCCGGCCAGTCGGCGCAGCGCTGGGTCGGCCAGACCCAGGACGGGCCGAGCTCGCCGGAGCGGTCCCGGGCCAGGTCGGCGAACGCCGAATGGTCGGCGCCCGCGGGCGGGTTGACGGTGTCGGCGCACAGCGTGCCGAGGACCTGGGCCTGGTGCGCCGGCGCGCCGGTCGGCAGCGCCGCCGCCGGGGTGTCCGGCGCGGTCCACAGGCTCTGCAGCCAGCCGCCCAGACCGGCCCAGCCGGGGGTGCCGAACGTCGCCACCGGCTGGGCGCCGTACAGCAGTTGGGAGACGGTGGTGACGGCGGCGGCCTCGTCGTACGTGACGGCCTGCGGTCCGGTGCCGACGGTGATCGGGCCGCGCTCCAGCCGGTCCATCAGCGCGGCGTACCTGGCCCGGGTCGCCTCCGGGCTGCCCGCCGAGAAGGCGCAGCCGGCCGGGGCGGCGGCGCCGCAGCGGTCCAGGAAGGTGTCGAGGGAGCGGGCCGAGGCGAGGTCGCTGCCGGCCCGCAGGAAGGGCGGCAGGGCGGCGTCCGCCGGGGTGCGGCCGGTGGACCAGGCGACCGGGTCGACGGCGCTGTCCAGGATCATGGCGCGCACCCGGCCGGGGAAGAGGTTGGCGTAGGTGGCGCCCAGGTACGTCCCGTACGAGGTGCCGAGGTAGTTCAGCCGGCGGTCGCCGACGGCCTGGCGCAGCAGGTCGAGGTCGCGGGCGACGTCCGCGGTGGACAGGTGGGCGAGCAGGCCGGTGCGGTCGTTCTCGGCGCACTGCCGGCCCAGCCGCGCGTAGGCGTCGGCCCACTGGGACTGCTGCGCCGCTCCGATCGGGTAGCCCGCCGGGAGGCCGCCGAGCAGGGCCTGTTCGCCGGCCTCCTGGCCGTCCTGGTCGCCCGTCCGGTCGGGGAAGCAGTTCAGCGTGGTGGAGGCGCCGATGCCGCGCGGGTCGAAGCCCACCAAGTCGAAGCGCCGGCGCAGTTGTGCGGGGAGCAGCATGGCCGCGGCGGGCAGTGCCGTGGTGCCGGGGATCCCCGGCCCGCCCGGGTTGTAGAACAGTGTGCCGATCCGGTGCGCCTGGTCGTCGGCGGGGCGGCGGATCAGCGCCAGGTCGACGGTGCGGCCGTGCGGGTCCCGGTAGTCCAGCGGCACCTGCGCGGTGTCGCACTGGAAGCCGGGCGCGCAGGGCTTGCTCCAGGTCAGGGCCGGTACGGGTGGGGCGGGCGCGGCGGCCGAGGCCGCGGCCGGGGTGAGGCCGGCCAGCAGCAGGCCGGCGGCGGTGGCGGCCGCGGCGCGGAGGGGGGCGGTGAGGCGGGGTCGGGGCATGGGCGGCGCTCGCTCGTGGGTCGCAGGGCCCGGCTGCCTCCGAGGGTTTCGGAGGAGTCATCCGGTCGGACGGCACGGAGTCTTTCGTCCGCCACGGTCAGGACACCCACAGCTCACCGGCAGATCACCGGCAGATCGCTGTCATGTCGTCGGTGGCCGGGGCGTTGCGTCCAGGTGTTGTTGACGAAAAGTCAGCAAGTTGACCGCAGCGCCTTGACGGCGCACCGACACGGTCCTAGAACGTAGTCAGCTCCCCGTTCCCCGCCTCCCGGGAGCAGTGAAAGTTCGTCTTCTCGCCCCCTCACCGAGGAAGAGGCTTTCCCATGCGCGCATTCCCCCACCGCACCGCCCCGGCGGCCCTCGCCGCGCTCGCCGCACTCGCCCTGGTCGCGGCGGCCCCCGCCTCCGCCGCCCCGACCGCCCCGACCGACGCCACCGGACCGGTGCTGACCGCGGGCGGCGCCGCCGTCGCCGCGGGTGACGCCCTCGCCGCGCCGCTCGCCGCCGGTGCCAGCGCCACCTTCTACTCCACCGCGACCAGCACCACCGGTGTCACCTGCGCCACCTCCCAGCTCAACGCCACCGTGCTGACCAACCCGACCGCCCCCGGCACCGCCACCGAGTCCCTCACCGGGCTCACCTTCGACTCCTGCACCGCCAACGTCACCGGCGTCACCTCGGTGCAGAGCCTGAGTGTCGACACCCTCCCCTACGGCCTCACCGTCGACGACGGCGCCGGCCTGCCGGTCACCCTCACCGGCGGCAGCGCCGGCCAGATCCAGGCCACCGCCGTCCTCAACAGCTGGTTCGGCACCATCACCTGCACCTACCAGCTCAGCGGCGCCTTCACCGGCACCGCCGACAACGGCGGTAACAGCCTGACCTTCGGCAACGAGCACTTCGCCAAGAGCGGCGGCGACGGCCTCTGCCCCGCCGACGGCTACTTCTCCGCCGCGTACGGCCCGGTCACGGACACCGGCCAGGCCGGCAGCCCGGCGGTCACCGTGAACTGACCCGTCCGGCCCCGACCCCGGTCCTGGCCCCGGCCCCGTCCCCGACCCCGGCCCTGGTCTCCGCTCCGCCGCCCGCTCCGCCCCGCGATCGCGCTCAGACCGGGGCAGAGTCGGACCGACCAGGGCGGGATGGGACGATACCTGCCATGTCTAGCAAGTCTCCATCGGTCCGGGGCATCGAGGCCCCACCGGACCCGCTCCGCCGCCTGCTGCTCGAACTGGGCGAAGCCCTCCTCGGCGGCGGCCTTCCCGTCCACGACGTCGAGGAGGAGCTCCACGGGCTGGGACGGGCGATGGGGGCTCCCGACGTACGGGTGGCCGCCCTCACCAACGGGCTGTTCGTCACCCTGGCCGCCGACGACGCCACCCGGTTCCAGCCGGTCGACACCGCGCTGCGGTTCGAGCAGACCGCCGACGTCCTCGACCTGGTGCACCGGCTGCGCGCGGGCCGGCTCGACCGGCGGCAGGCGCTGGCCGAGCTGGACCGGATCCGCCGGGCCCCGGCCCGCTGGCCCACCTGGGTCGCCGACCTGGGAGCGCTGCCGGTCGGGGTCGGGGTCTGCATCTTCCTCCAGCCGGTCACCGCGAACGTCCTGGCCGCCGCGGCCGGCTCGCTGATCGTGGTCGGGCTGACCATGCTGGCCCGCCGACTGCCCCGACTGCGGCCGCTGCTGCCGGTCACCGCCGGGTTCCTGGTCGCCCTGCTCGTCCTCTCGCTCGCCCGGGCCGGGCTGCTGGACGGGCCGCTGCGCACCATCGTGGCCACCCTGGCGATCCTGCTGCCGGGCGGGCTGCTGGTCACCGGCCTGTCCGAGGTCGCGGCCGGTGCCGCCAGTGCCGGGACGGCCCGGCTGGTGTCCGGCACGGTGCAGCTGGCGCTCTTCCTCGCCGGGGTCGCCGCGGCCGCCACCGCGATCGGCATGCCCGCCTCGGCCCTCGCCAACGTCCAGGTCGCCAAGCCGAGTTGGTGGGTGATCGGACTGGGGCTGGCGGTCGCGACGGCCGGCCTGGTGGTGAACGTCAGCACCCCGCCGGCCGCCATCCCGTGGATCCTCGTGGTGATCGCGGTCAGCGTGACCGTCCAGGTCGCGGTGGGCTCGGTGCACGGCGCGGCGATCGGCGGCCTGGCCGGTGCGGTCAGCGCCGCGGTCGCGGCCACCGTGGTGCACTGGCTGCCGGGCGGGCCGCTCTGGCAGGTGCTCTACCTCCCGGCGTTCTGGATCGTGGTGCCGGGCTCCTTCGGGCTGCTGAACACCGCGCAGATCGAGGTCGGCAACGGGGCCCAGTCGGTACTGGCCGCCGTGTCGGCGGTGTTCGGGGTGTCGATCGGCACCCTGATCGGCTCGGTGATCAGCCGGATCCCGCGCCCCTCGCTCGCGGTGGCCCGGCTGCGGGCCTGACCGGGGGCACCGGTACCGGCCGGACGCCGGTTCAGCCCGAGGCCGTCCCGATGCCGGTCCAGTCGGCGGCCGTTCCCCTGCCGTGCCGGACGGCGAGCAGCGCGGTGTCGTCCGTCCGCCGGCCGCCGGTGTGCCGGACGACGCCGGCCGCGACGGCCGCCACCAAGTGCTCGGGCCGACCGGCCCCGGGCTCGCCGGCCAGCCCCTCCAGGTGGGCCCGCAGGTCGAAGAAGACGCCCTGGCGGTCCCGGGCCTCGGTCACCCCGTCGGTGACCAGCAGCACCGTCTCGTCCGCGCCCAGCCGCAGCCGCCGGACCGGCGGCAGCCCGCCGGCCAGCTGGGCGAGGCCGAGCGGCGCGCCGTCGCCCGGCGGCAGCTGACGGACCCCGTCCGGGCCCAGGACGTACGGGCTGTCGTGGCCGAAGTTGACCACCACGATCTCCTCCGGGGCGACCGCCGGGAACCAGACCACCACCGCGGTGGCGTACCGCTCGTCCTGCTCGCCCAGCCGGGCGGCGAGCTGGTTCTGCCGGAGCACCCGCTCCTCCAGCCAGGCGGCGACGGTGCCCAGGTCCGGCTCCCGGAAGGCGGCCTCCCGGAAGCAGCCGACCAGGGCCGCCGCCGTGGAGACGGCCGGCAGCCCCTTCCCCTGGACGTCCCCGAGGATGACCCGCGCCCCGAACGGGCTGGCCACCACGTCGTAGAAGTCGCCGCCCACCCGGGCCTCGACGTCCGCCGCCAGGTAGCGGGCCGCCGAGTCCACCCCGCCCCAGTCCGGGGGCACCGGACGCAGCACCACCTGCCGGGTGGTCTCGGCGGCGCCCTGGAGGTGCCGGACGTAGACGGCGGCCTGGGCGCGGAAGACGCTGAGCGGCAGCGCGAGCGCGCAGCCGGCCACCACCAGCAGGAAGTCCTCCGTCCCGTGGGACTTGGTCCAGAAGACGCCCAGCGCCGGGTAGCAGGCGATCGAGAGACAGGCGAACACCACGGTGGTGACCGGGCCGCACAGCCCGGCGGCGACCACCGGCACCAGGGCCAGCCAGCTGGCGGAGGCGAACCACTCGGGCGTGACCGCGTCCACGACCACCACCGCCACCAGCAGCACCATCGGGATCAGCCAGGACCGGTGGCCGTACCGGACCAGCACCGGCAACTGGCCGCCCGGCCCCGACCACGGCCACGACCGCCCGCTCGCCTCCGCGGTACGCACCCGCAACGGCCCCTCCGCTCCTCCGGTGTTCCACCGACGTCCCGCCCGTCCCCGCGCGCCGAGGGGGCGGGGCGTCCGGCCCAGGGTAGGGCGTGTCTGGCAATTCGCGTCGGATCAGCGCGCGGCGTCGGGGTGCGTGCATCGCAAGGCGGAGGAGGGAGGCGATGCGGTGGGGGCACCTCCCGGCCGAAGGCTGGGGGCCATCGGGCGACCGACGACAACGCGGCGAGGTGCGTGCCCCGGCGTCGCGCGCCCGGCGGGAATTGCCAGACACGCCCTAGGAGGAGCTGAGGCCCGCCGCGACCCTCCGATCGGGTCCGTGCCCCGCACCCCTTGCCCGTTCGGCCCAGCCGGGCCGGGCCGGTCGGCCGCTCCGGCCCCGGGCTACCCTGGGCCCGCACCGAGCCCGTACGGGCCCCACGAACGAAAGGCCTCCGCGATGAGTACTCCCGGCACCACCGTCGTCGAGCGGTCGGACGACCGGCACCGCTACGAGATCCGGGTCGACGGCGAACTCGCCGGGTTCACCGAGTACTTGGACCACGACGGGCAGCGCGTCTTCTACCACACCCTGGTCGAGGAGGCGTTCGCCGGACGCGGGCTGGCCGGGCTGCTGGTCCAGGAGGCGCTGACGGACGTCCGGGCCGCCGGGCTGCGGATCGTGCCGGTCTGCCCCTACGTGGCCAAGTTCCTGATCAAGCACCAGGAGTTCGCCGACCTCACCGACGAGGTCACCCCGGAGGTCAAGGACTGGCTGCGCGCCCGGCTGCGCTGAGCCCCGGTCCCGCACCCCGGACGGTCCGGAGCCGACCGGCCCGGGGGGGTGGGGCCGTTGGGCCCTGGCCGCACGCCCGGGCCGGCCGGGATCCTGGTCGCCGGTCGCGCCGAAGGGACGCGGCGGGAGACGGCGAAAGGGCCTGGGCGATGGGCGGGTTGGTCACGGTGGGGACGTTCGAGGAGAGTCCGGCGTGGGCCGAGGCGCGGGGGCGGATCGCCGCCGTCGCGGCGGTCGCCGGCGCGGCCGGCACCCTGGTGGAGTCGCTGCGGATCCGGCTGGCCGCGGTGGCCGGCGGGGTGCTGGCGCAGGTGAACGCCGAGGTGGACGGGCGGCGGATCCGGGTGCAGCGCTCGGCGGCCGGACCGGGCGACCCGTTCGACCGGCTGGCCGACTGCCTGCTCGGCCGGATCCGGGCCGTCAGCGGCGCCTGGGCGCCCCGCCCGTGGGCCGCGGCGCAGCCGCCGGCTCCCCCGGCGGCGCCCGCCGGAGGGCGTCGGATCGTCCGCCGCAAGGAGCCCTCGCTGGTGTGGTGCACGCCCGAGGCGGCGGCCCGGACGATGGACGCGATGGACTACGACATCCACCTCTTCACCGACCCGGCGACCGAGACCGACGCCGTGGTCTTCCGGGTCGGCCCGACCGGCTACCGGCTGGCCCGGACCAGGCCCGCCGGGCCGTTCGGCCGCCGGACGGCGCCGATCACGCTCAGCCCGCACGGCGCTCCGCTGCTCACCGAGCCGCAGGCGGTCGAGCGGCTGGAGCGGGCCGAGCTGCCGTTCCTGTTCTTCGCCCACCCGGCGGGCGGCCGGGGCCGGGTGCTCTACCGGCGCTTCGACGGCCATCTCGGCCTGATCACCGGCCGGTCCTGAGCCGGTGCTGAACCGGTCCCGAGCCGGTGCTGAGCCGGTCCTGAGCCGGGGGGACGGACCTGACCCCGCAGGCCCGTCCCTCCTCCCATGGGCGCCCCCGCCCATGCGTGGCCCCGCCGGCGCGACAGGCGTCCGGCGGGGCCACGGTCGTCACGGTCGTCCCGGTCGGGTCGTCACATGTTGATCATGTGACCGGCGAGGCCGTGGATGGCCTCCTTGACCGCCTCGCCCAGGGTCGGGTGGGCGTGCACGTTGCGGGCCACCTCGTGGACGGTGAGGTCCCACTGCTGGGCCAGCGTCAGCTCCGGCAGCAGCTCGGTGACCTCGGGGCCGATCAGGTGGGCGCCGAGCAGCTCGCCGTACTTGGCGTCGCTGATCACCTTGACGAAGCCGATCGGGTGGCCGAGGCCGTGCGCCTTGCCGTTCGCGGTGAACGGGAACTTGGCGACCTTGACGTCGTGGCCCAGTTCGCGGGCCTGCGCCTCGGTGTAGCCGAAGGAGGCGATCTGCGGCTGGCAGTAGGTGGCGCGCGGGATCATGGCGAAGTCGACCTCCATGGTCTCCGCCCCGCCGATGGTCTCGGCGGCGATCACGGCCATGGTCTCGGCGGCGTGCGCCAGCATCAGCTTGGCGGTGACGTCGCCGATCGCGAAGATGTGGTCGACGCTGGTGCGGCCGCGGCCGTCCACCGCGATGGCGTTGCGGTCGGTGAGCTTGACCCCGGTGTTCTCCAGGCCGTAGCCGTTCACCCGCGGCGCGAAGCCGATCGCCTGGAGCACCTTGTCGGCCTCCAGCACCTGCTGCTGCCCGTCCTTGGTGACGGTGACCCGGACCTTGGCGTTCGGGTCGCTGTCGTCGATCGACTCGACCCGGGTGGAGGTGAGCACCTCGATGCCCAGCTTGCGGTACTGCTTGGCGAGTTCGGTGGAGACCTCGACGTCCTCCAGCGGCACCACCCGGTCCAGGAACTCGACGATGGTGACCTTCACGCCGTAGTTGTGCAGCACGTAGGCGAACTCGACGCCGATCGCGCCGGCGCCCGCGATGATGATGCTCTCCGGCAGCTGCTCGGTGAGGATCTGCTCCTCGTAGGTCACCACGCGCTCGCTCAGGCTGGTGCCGGGCAGCAGGCGGGTGGTGGCGCCGGCGGCGATGACGCAGTGGTCGAAGGTGACCACGTCGAAGCCGCCGCCGCTGAGCGCGACCTGGAGGGTGTGGTCGTCGACGAAGGTGCCCCAGCCGTCGTACTCGGTGATGCCGTTCTTCTTCATCAGGTAGTGGACGCCCTTGACCCGGCCGTCGGCCACCGAGCGGCTGCGCTTGAAGGCCTCGCCGAAGTCGAAGCTCACCGTGCCCTCGACCTTGATGCCGAAGGTCTTGGCCTCCTTGGTGAAGATGTGGGCGAGCTCGGCGTTGCGCAGCAGGGCCTTGGAGGGGATGCAGCCGACGTTGAGGCAGACGCCGCCCCAGTACTTGGCCTCGATGACCGCGACCTTCAGACCCAGCTGGGCCGAGCGGACGGCGGCGGTGTAGCCGCCGGGGCCCGCGCCGAGGACGACGACGTCGTAGTGGGTGCTCATCTTGCTGGCTCCTCCGGGGGTGTCCCTGTGTCGTGATCTCGGTCCCATGGTGTCAGGACCGGGCTCGGCGCACCCACCGGGTCCCGGCGGGCACGCTCCCGGGCGGCACCGTACCGGGCCCGGGCCGAATTGTCAGTGGGGCCCGTTACGGTGGCCCGTACCCGGCTCCACCAGGGGCGATGACGGAGGGAGGGTTCGAATGGACGGAACGCGCACGGCGGGCGGGTGGGCCCGCCGCCCGAGGACGACAGCGGGCCCACCCGGGCGTCAGGCCGTCACCTCACGACCTGCGGCGCCGCTCGTGCCGGCACTGCCCGATCCGGCACGGCCCGGGGTGCTCATACCCGTTCCGGCGGTCGGCTGACCGGCCGGGCGCCGGGCCGCGGGCGCGTCCGCCGCCGGCCGTCGCAGCGAGGAGAGGTCCCAGGCGTAGGTGCCGACGGCGTGGGCGATCACGTCGATGTTGGCGTCGAACACGTCGGGGTCGAGGTTGTCCAGGTCGTCGCAGGCCTTGTGGTAGCAGGAGTCGAAGGCGGCGCCCGCCGTGCCGCCGTAACGGGCCTGCTGCTCGGGGGACTTGATCACCTCGGCGCCGGTGTCGGTGCCACCGGCCGGGATGCCCGCGTCGATGAACGGCCCGTAGTCGGAGCGGCCGTCGAAGGCGGTCGGGTCGTGCGGCAGGCCCCGGCCGTCCAGGTACGCGTTCAGGTCCCGTTCGATCTGGGCCGAGCCCTCCGGACCTGCGGGGCCGCCCGTGCTGCCGGAGCCGTTGTAGACGAACTGCGCGTAGTTGGGGGATGCGATCATGTCGAAGTTGAGGTAGAGCCGGATCCGCTGCCGATCCGCGTCGGAGAGCGACTTCACGTACGCCTCGGAGCCCTTGAGGCCGAACTCCTCGGCGGACCACCAGGCGAACCTGACCTTGTTCTTCACCGGGCGGGCCCCGAGGTTCCGGGCGACCTCCAGGGTGCCGGCGGTGCCGGAGCCGTTGTCGTTGATACCGGGGCCGGCCGGGACGGAATCCAGGTGGGCGCCGATCATCACGGTGTTCGCCGGGTCCCCGCCGCGGGTCTCGGCGATGACGTTCCAGGTCTTGCGCGGCTCCATGACGGTCTTCAGGTCGAGGGCGACCCGCACCGGCCCGGCGGCGGCCTTCGCGGCCAGCGCCTCGCCGTCCGCCCTGGCGATCCCGCCGGTGGGGATCCGCCCGGCGGTGGGCTCGCCCAGGGTGCCGCTGAGGGCGCCGTCGGTGTTGTTGTAGATCAGCGCCCCGACGGCGCCGGCGGTCGCCGCGGCCGCCTGCTTGTCGGCGAAGGGGCAGCCGCCGCGCCGGATCAGCGCGATCCGGCCGGTCACCGAGCCGGCCGGGTAGTCGGCGGCCGTGCAGCCGGTGGCCGCGCCGACCGGGGCGACGCCCAACTCGGCGGTCAGGCCCCCGTCCGGGCCGCTCACCGAGTACGTCATGGCGGACACCGGCACCGACTCGGCCTGCGGGGAGAGGACTTGGAGGTGCTCCGAGCGGGCCTCGAAGAAGGTGTACTCGAACTCCTGCCGGGAGACGAGGAGTCCGGCCCGCCGGGCCTGCTCGTAGACGTAGCGGGCGGATTCGTCGTGGCCCTTCGAACCCGCCGCTCTGGTGCCGCCGTTGCGGTCGGCGAAGCGCTGCAGTGCGGCCAGGGTGCGGTGCGCGGAGTCGGCGCTGCTGGCCGCGACCAGGCGCTCGGCCAGCCTGGCGCCCCGGCGGGCCGGGTCCGGATCGGCCTGGGCGCTGCCGGCCCCGACCAGTAACACCGGGGTGACCAGCGCGGTGACGGCCAGCGCGGCGCCCGCACGACGGCGGGCTCGGCTGGTGCGGGTGCGGGCGGAGTGGGTGGGACGGGCGGTGCGCGACTGCAAGGCGGCTCCTTCCGACGGTCCGTGGACTCACGATTGGACCCGAACCGTCCCGCCTTGCCAAGGCCGCCGCGCGGCCGCGAGGTGCGGAGGCGGCCGTCGGCGGTGATCCTGGAGGGGTGGGGGCGTCTCATCCAGGAGGGTGAACAGATGTCCATGCTGGATAAGCTCAAGCAGATGCTCAAAGGGCACGAGGACCAGGCCGAGAAGGGGATCGACAAGGCGGGCGACGCCTTCGACGAGCGCACCCAGGGCAAGTACAGCAGCCAGGTGGATACCGCCCAGGACAAGCTGAAGGAACAGTTCCGCGACCAGCCGCCGCAGTAGCGCGCGGTCGCGGTCCCGCCCGGCCGGGACCGGCGGCGCTCAGCGCCGGCCCCGGCCCTCCCGCGCCGACTCCCCGCCGTCGCCTTCCCCGCCATCGCCTTCCCCGGCGTCCTCGCCGCTGTAGCCGCAGTTCTCGCACGGCCCCGGGCCCGGCCGGTCCCGCAGCCGCCCGCACTCCGGGCACACCCGGTCCAGCCAGCAGGCCGACTCTCCGCCTTCGTCCATGCCCCGATTCTGCCCGGCGCCTCCCCGGCGAGGCGAGTAGACACCGTCTACGGCGATCCGGTAGACAGTGTCTATGCACGAGAACCACACAGCGAACGACCAGGACCTGCGCACCCGCCTGGTGGCCGCCGGGGTCGAGCTGGTGAGCCGCGACGGCGTGCAGGCGCTCGGCCTGCGCGAGATCGCCCGGCACGCCGGGGTCTCCCACGGAGCGCCGCGCCGCTACTTCCCCACCCACCGGGAACTGCTCGCCGCCATCGCGCGGCACGGCTTCGGCCGGCTCACCGACGCCCTGGCCGGCGCCGACGCGCTCGCCGCCACCACCGGTGCCGGCGCCCGCACCCGGATCGAGGCGCTGGCCCGCGCCCACCTCGGCTTCGCGGCCGCCAACCCCGGCATGTTCGAGCTGATGTTCCGTCACGACCTGCTGGAGGGCAGCGGCACCGAGCTGCGCCACACCACCCTGCCGCTGTTCCGCACCCTCGCCGGGCTGGTCGCCGAGGTCCATCCGCACCTGGAGGACCCGACCGCCGCCACCGCCGCCCTCTGGGCCAACCTGCACGGCCTCGCCCAACTGCGCGGCTGGGGCAGCCTGCGGCTGGCCACCGGCGGCGACGACCTCGAACCGCTGCTGCGCGCCGCCCTGGACGCCCACCTCGGCCCGGTCCCCCGGTGAACCCGCGGCACCGCCGGGGGCTCGCCCTCGCTGCCAGCATCACCGGCGCCGTCCTGGTCGCCCTCGACGGCACGGTGCTGAGCGTCGCCCAGCCCACCCTGCAACGCGACCTGCACGCCTCGGTCACCGCCGTCCAGTGGACCAGCACCGGCTACCTGGTCACCGTCGCCGCCCTGCTGGTCTTCGCCGGCCGGCTCGGCGACCGGTACGGGCACCGGCGTCTCTTCGTCCTCGGCGTGACGGGCTTCGCCGCGAGCTCGGCCGGGATCGCCGTCGCCCCCGGCATCGGCTGGGTGATCGCCCTGCGGGTCACCCAGGGCGTGGCGGGCGCCCTGCTCCAGCCCGCCACCCTCGGCCTGCTGCGGGCCGGCCGGCCCGCCGACCGGCTGCCCGGCGCGATCGCCGCCCGCACCGCCGCGATCGGCCTGGCCGCGGCCGCCGGACCGCTGGTCGGCGGCGCACTCACCACCCACCTGGGCTGGCGGGCGGTCTTCCTGCTCGGCCTGCTGCCCGCCGCGGCCGCCCTGCTCGCCGCCCTCGCGGTGCCCGCCACCCCACCCGCCCGGACCGCCACCGGCCTGGACCTGCCGGGCGCGGGCCTGCTCGCCCTGGCCCTGGTCGCCCTGGTGCACACCCTGGTGACCCTGCCCACCGACGGCTGGACGCCCGGCACCGCCCTGGTCCTCGCCGTCGCCGCGCTGGCCGCCCTCGCCCTGGCCCGGCACGAGCGGCGCACCGCCCACCCGCTGCTGCCCGCCGCCCTGCTGCGCTCCCCCACCGTGGGGCCCGCCCTCGGCGTCCTGCTCGCGGCCTCGGCGGCGGTGCTCGGCGTGCTCTTCCCGGCCACCTACTTCCTCCAGGACGTCCTCGGGCTCGACCCGCTGCGCAGCGCCCTGCGGGCGGCCCCGCTCGCGCTGACGATGATCCTCGCCGCGCCCGCCTCGGCCTGGCTGGCGAAGCGTCACGGGGTGCGCCGGACCGTGCTGGCGGGGATGGCGCTGATCACCGCGGGCATCCTGCTCACCGCCCGGCTCGACCCCGCCTCCGGCGACACCGCGATCGGCTGCTGCTTCCTGCTGCTCGGCTGCGGCCTGGGCGCGGTGATGGCCACCGCCACCTCGGCCATCGTCCAGGCCGCGCCCGCCGCCCAGTCCGGGGTCGCGGGCGGCCTCCAGCAGACGGTGATGAACATCGGCCCGGCGCTGGGCATCGCCCTCGCCACCACGGTGGCCGGCCGCACCGCCCCGGGCTCGGCCCTCACCCCGGTCGCCCTGGCCACGGCCGCCACCGCGGCGGCCGGCGGGCTGCTGGCACTGCGACTGCCCCGGGGGCGGGCGTCACGAGCCTTGCCCGACGTGACCTAGCACCGCCATCATGAAGCTCCGATTACAGCTTCAACACCTAGGCGGGGAAATGAAGTTGAGGATCAGGGCGGCGCTGACGGCGGCCGCCCTCACAGCCGGGTCGATGGTCGGCCTGGCCGTGGCGCCCGCTGCGCAGGCGGGCACCTGTACCGAGAGCGTCGGTGCCGTGATGGAGGTCGTCACCACCGGCGGGTACGACCTCGGCACCTTCCACCAGGGCTACGACTTCTGCCAGAAGCGGGCCTACGCCGAGTTCTACTTCAAGGACCTGTGGGTCTCGCAGGTCGCGGACGGCAACAGCAAGGTCTGGATCGTCAGCGGCGCGTCGAACGACCCGGGCATGCACACCGGCAGCCCGGCCGGTGCCACCTGGTGGGACGCCGGCAGCCAGAGCATCTACAGCACCAGCAGCGAGGTCTACCAGGCCGGCTTCTACCTCTCCTGGAAGGGCAACATCTGCCAGGGGCACAGCGACTGGTACTACGGCAGCGGCACCCCGCTCGGGGCCGGCGTGGGCGGCCCCAGCTGCAAGACGGTCGGCGACGGCCCGACGTAGGGAGTACCGGACCCGAACCGGCCCCCGGCGCGCTCGCACGCGCCGGGGGCCGGCCGGTGTCAGCCCGCCTCGGCAGTGGAGACCACCACCACCTTGGCCACCGTGCCGTCCTCGCCGACCGAGTCGCGCAGGTGGCGGAAGCCCAGCCGCTCGCACAGCGCCAGGCTCGCCCGGTTCTCGGCGCCGACCAGGCCGTAGACCTCCTTGAGGCCGAGTTCGTCCCCGGCGTAGCGGATCAGGCCGCGGACCACCTCGGTGCCCAGGCCCCGGCCCCAGCACTCCGGGACGAGGGCGGCGACCAGCTCGTGGCCGTCCACGTTCCCGGTCGGCTTCACCTCCGCGTGGCCCGCGTAGGCGCCGTCCAGCCACAGGCCCCAGATGTCGAAGAGCCCCTGGGGGTAGATCTCGCTGAGGATGGCGCGGAACAGGGTGCGCAGTTCCGGTTCCGGCACCAGGTCCTGGCCCATCCAGCGGCACACCTCCGCGTTGCGGAGCAGGCCGACGAAGGCGTCCTCGTCCTCGGGTCTGTACGGGATGAACTCCAGGCGTTCGGTGCGCAACACGGGGGTCACGGCGGCTCCTTCGGGGACGTACTCGGGGAAGTACCTGGGGTGGTGCGGGGTCCCGGGGTCAGGCGGCCGTGGTCAGGCGGCCGGGGTCAGGCGGCCGGGGTCAGGCGGCCGGGGTCAGGCGTGCCGGGTCAGGCGCCGGCGTTCTCCATCCGCTCGCGCAGGCTGCGCGGGCGCATGTCGGTCCACACCTCGTCGACGTAGGCGGAGCACTCGGCCTCGGTGCCCTCGTGGCCGACGGACTGCCAGCCCGCGGGCACCTCCAGGTCGACCGGCCAGAGCGAGTACTGCTCCTCGTCGTTGCGCAGCACCTGGTAGCGGGTGTTCTCGTCCATGGACTTGCTCCTTCTCGTGATGGATGGGTCGGTCTCGTGACGGATGGGGCGGGCGGGTCAGCGGGACTGCCGGGCGTGCCGGGCGAGTTGGCGCAGCGCCTCGGCGAAGTCCGCCGCGGCCCGGCGCACGGCGGCCGGGTCGTGGAGGGCGGGGCGGTGGTGCCAGGTGAAGGCGAGCCGGCCGCCCTGGGCCGCGCCCACCACCTCCAGCGGGTGGGAGCCGCCGTCCCGGGGGTCGTGGTCCTGGCCGCAGGAGCCGAGTTCGGCCCGGACCAGGCCGTCGCCGGGGGTGTCCGGCCGGGCGTCCCACTGGCCGAGGTAGTTGAAGACCACCTGGCCGTGGGCGCCGGCGGCGAGCCGCTCGCGGACCTCGGGCGGGCCGAAGGTGCGCAGCGCGCCGAAGCCGAGCCCGTTGCCGGGCACCGCGCGCAGCTGGCGGCGGATCGCCTTCACCAGGGCGCGCCAGTCCCGGTCGGGGTCGAGCCGCTCGGGGTCGGGGACGTCCAGGGCGACCGGGAAGACGGTGGTGAACCAGCCGACCGTGCGGGACAGGTCGACGCCCTCCAGCAGGTCCTCGCGGCCGTGGCCCTCCAGGTCCAGCCGGATCCGGTCCTGCCCGGTCCAGCGGGCCAGCGCCAGGGCGAGGGCGGCGAGCAGCACGTCGTTGACCCGGGTGCGGTAGGCGGCGGGGGCGGCGCGCAGCAGGGCCTCGGTGTCGGCCTCGTCGAGTTCCACGGTGACCGTCGCGGTCTCGGCGCCCGCCGCTTCGGCGGGGCGGCCGGGGAGTTCGGCGTGGGCGGTCACCGCCTGTTCCCAGTGCGGCAGTTCGTGGTCGAGCCCGCCCTCGGCGACGTGCCCGGCGAGCCGCTGCGCCCAGTCCCGGAAGGAGGTGCCGCGCTCCCCCAGGGCGATCGGGCCGCCCTCGCGGGCCTGCTGGTAGGCGCTCTCCAGGTCGTCCCGGAGCACCCGCCAGGAGACGGCGTCGATCACCAGGTGGTGGGCGACCAGCAGGAGCAGCGGCGGGCGGTCCGGCTCGCCGGTGAACAGGGCGGCCCGCAGCAGCGGTCCGGCGGCCAGGTCGAAGCCGCCGTGCAGGTCGTCGGCGGCCTTGGCGAGGGCCGCGTCGGCGGATTCGGCGGACTGGCCGGTCAGGTCGTGGTGGACGAGCAGGTCCTCGCCGGGGGCCGGCGGCGGGTTGAACTGCCGCCAGCCGGAGGCGTCCCGGGTGAACCGCATGCGCAGGGCGTCGTGGTGCTCCAGCAGGGCGTCCAGGGCGGCGCGCAGCGCGGTGTGGTCGGGGTCGGGGGCGAGTTCGAGCAGCGCGGACTGGTTGAAGTGGTGGTGGGCGGCGCGCGGGGTGGTGAGGAACCACTCCTGGATCGGGGTGAGCGGCACCGCCCCGGTGACCGGGCCGTCGTCGGCGCGTTCGGGGGCGCTGCGCACCACGGTGGCGAGTTCGGCGACGGTCTGGTGGGTGAAGAGGTCCCGGGTGGCCAGGTGCAGGCCGTCCCGGCGCAGTCGGGAGACCACCTGCATGCTGAGGATGGAGTCGCCGCCGAGCAGGAAGAAGTTGTCGTCGGCGCCGACCTGTTCGAGGCCGAGGACGTCGGCCCAGATCCGGGCGATCCGTCGTTCGGTGTCGTTCTGCGGCGGGCGGTGCGGGCCGGCCGCGGCCTGGACCGGTCCGGGGTCGGGCAGGGCGCGCCGGTCGGTCTTGCCGTTCGGGGTGAGCGGCAGCCGCTCCAGCGGGACGAACACCGCCGGGACGAGGTGCGGCGGCAGTGCCTCGGCGAGCTGGGCGCGCAGTTCCAGGGCGGTGGCGGCGGGGTCGGCGGCGCCGGTGGCCGGGTCGGTGTAGACCACGTGGGCGACCAGCCGGCCGCCGCCGGGGGCGTCGGTGCGGACGGTGACGACGGCGTCGCGGACCAGCGGGCTGCGGCGCAGCGCGCTCTCGATCTCGCCGGGTTCGATCCGGAAGCCGCGCAGTTTGATCTGCTCGTCGGCCCGTCCGCAGTACCGGAGTTGGCCGTCGGCGTCGCGGCGGGCGAGGTCCCCGGTGCGGTACATCCGGTCGCCGGGGGCGCCGTACGGGTCGGGCAGGAAGCGCTGGGCGGTCAGGCCGGGGCGGCCGTGGTAGCCGCGGGCCAGGCCGGGGCCGGCCAGGTGGAGTTCGCCGGTGACGCCGGGCGGGACGGGCCGCAGGGCGGCGTCCAGCAGGTAGGCGCGGGTGGCGCCGCTGGGGCGGCCGATGGCGGGGGCGGTGCCGGTGCCGGCGGCCAGCGGGCCGGTCCAGGTGGCGACCACGGTGGCCTCGGTGGGCCCGTAGGAGTTGACCATGCGGCGGCCGGGGGCCCAGGTGTCGACCAGGTCGGCCGGGCAGGCCTCGGCGCCGACCACCAGGGTGCGCAGCCCGGGCAGTTCGGCCGCGGTCTCCCGGTCCAGGGTGGCGAGGGCGGCCGGCGGGATCAGCGCGTGGCTGATCCGCCGTCCGGCGAGGGCTTCGGCGAGCCGTTCGCCGACCAGCGGCCCCTCCTCGCCGGTGACCAGTGCGGCGCCGCTGAGCACGGAGATGCACAGTTCCAGGACGGAGGCGTCGAAGCTGGGCGAGGCGAACTGGAGCACCCGGTCGCCGGGGCCGACCGCGTACCGGTCGGCGGCGGCGGCCGCGAAGGCGGCGAGTCCGGCGTGGGTGACCAGGACGCCCTTGGGGGTGCCGGTGGAGCCGGAGGTGTAGACCACGTACGCCGGGTGGGCGGGGGTGAGGGCGCGGGCGGGCGGGGTGTCCGGGCCGTCGGCGGACCACACCTGGTCGGGGTCGTCCAGCAGCACGGCGGCGCCCGCGTCGCGGACCATGAACTCCCGGCGGGCGGCCGGGTAGTCCGGGTCCACCGGGAGGAAGGCGCCGCCGGCCTTGGCGACGGCGAGTTGGGCGACCACGGCGGCGGCCGAGCGGGGCAGGGCGAGGGCGACCAGCCGCTCCGGCCCGATGCCGCAGCGGACCAGCCGGTGGGCGAGCCGGTTGGCCGCCCGGTCCAGTTCGGCGTAGCTCAGGGTGCGGTCGGTGTCGAGCAGGGCCGGGGCGTCGGGGGTGCGGGCGGCCTGCCGTTCGAACAGCTCGGGCAGGGTGCTCTCGGGAACCGGCGGGAAGTCGCCGCGGGCCCGGTCGAGTTCGGCGGCGAGCCGGTCGGCGGCGGCCAGCGGGAGGGTGCCGACGGCGCGGTCCGGGCCGTCGGCGACGGCGGTCAGCAGGGTGGCGAGCTGCTCGGCCATCCGGGCGGCGGTGGCCGGTTCGAACAGGTCGGTGTTGTAGGTGAGCAGGCCGTGCAGGGCGCCCTCGTCGCCCCGGGCGAACTCCAGCACCAGGTCGAAGGCGGTCCGGGTGGTGTCGGTCTCGACGTCCGTCACCGCCAGGCCGGGCAGGTCGAGTTCGGCCGCCGGGGTGTTCTGCAGCACCACCAGGGTCTGGAACAGCGGACTGCGGCTGGTGTCGCGGACCGGCTGCACCTCGTCGACCACCCGCTCGAAGGGCACGTCCTGGTGGGCGAAGGCGTCCCGGACGGTCTGCCGCACCTCGGCGAGCAGGTCGGTGAAGGGCTGCCGGGGGTCGACCCGGGAGCGCAGTACCAGGGTGTTGACGAAGAAGCCGATCAGCTGCTGGGTCTCCGGGCGTTCGCGGCCGGCGGTGACGGTGCCGACGGCGATGTCCTGGTCGCCGCTGAGCCGGGCCAGGTAGGCCTGGGCGGCGGCGACCAGGGTGGTGAACAGGGTGGTGTCCCGGTCCCGGCCGACCCGGGCCAGCCGCCGGGCGGTGGCGGCGGGCAGCTCCAGCCGGACGGTGCCGCCGTTGCTGGTGCGCACCGCCGGGCGGGGGCGGTCGAGCGGCAGCCGGAGTGCTTCGACGCCCGCCAACTGATGCTTCCAGTAGTCGAGTTGTTCCTCGGCGTCGGAACGGCGCTGCCAGTGGGCGTAGTCGGCGTACTGCACCGGCAGCGGCGTCAACGGCGGTTCGGCGGGGTCGAGTTCGGCGCGGTAGAGGTGGGCCAGGTCGGTGAGCAGCACGGCGGTCGACCAGCCGTCGGTGATGATGTGGTGCAGGGTCAGCGCCAGGACGTGGTCGTCCTCGGCGAGTCGGAGCAGCGCGGGGCGCAGCAGCGGGCCGCGGCGCAGGTCGAAGGGGCGGGCGCGTTCGGCGGCGAGCAGCCGGCGCAGTTCCGGGTCCCTTTCCTGCTCCGGGAGTTCGGCGAGGTCGTGGCGCGGCAGCGGCAGCTCCCGCGGCGGGTGGACGCGTTGGACGCCCTGCCCGTCGACGCTCTCGAAGGTGGTGCGCAGCGACTCGTGCCGGTCCACCAGGGCGAGCAGGGCCGCGCCGAGGGCGTCGGTGTCCAGCGGGCCGCGCAGCCGCAGCGCGAGGGCGGTCACGTACTCGGCGCCGCCGGGCGCGAACTCCTCCAGGAACCACAGGCGTTGCTGGGCGTAGGACATCGGTGCGGCGGTGTCCCGGGGCACCGGGACGACGGCCGGGCGGGCCGGGTCCGCCGTCCGGGCGGTGAGCAGCGCGGCCAGTCCGGCCGGGGTCGGGTGGTCGAACACCGCGCGGGGGGTGAGCTCGGTGCCGAAGGCCTCGGTGAGGCGGCCGGCGAGCCGGATGCTGAGGATGGAGTCGCCGCCGAGCTGGAAGAAGCCGGCGGTCACTCCGGGCGGGCGGATGCCCAGCACCTCGCCGAAGACCTCGGCGGTGCGGCGCTCGGCGTCCGTGCGCGGTTCGACCCGTTCGGCGGGTCCGGCGGCGTGCTCCTGCTCCGGGGCGGGGAGGGCGGCCCGGTCGACCTTGCCGTTGCGGCTGAGCGGGAGGGCGGCGAGCGGGACGAAGGCGGCGGGGACGAGGTAGTCGGGCAGGGTGCGCACCGCGAAGGCCCGCAGTTCCGCGGGGTCGACGGCGCCGTCGGCGCCCACCAGGTAGGCGACCAGCCGCCGGGCGCCGGGCCCGTCCGTCCGGGCGACCACGGCGACGTCGGTGACCCCGGGGTGGGCGGCGAGCGCGGCCTCCACCTCGGCCGGTTCGACCCGGAAGCCGCGGATCTTCACCTGGTCGTCGGCCCGGCCGAGGAACTCCACGGTGCCGTCGGGGCGGCGCCGGGCGAGGTCCCCGGTGCGGTACATCCGGGCGCCGGGCGGGCCGTCCGGGTCGGCCAGGAAGCGGGCGGCGGTGGCGCCGGGGCGGCCGAGGTAGCCGCGGGCCACGCCCTCGCCGGCCAGGTAGAGCTCGCCCGCGCAGCCCGGCGGGACGGGCCGCAGCCGCCGGTCCAGGACGTGGACGCGCCGGTCGTCCAGCGGTCGGCCGATCGGCACGGTGTCGGGCACCGCGGCCGGGTCGGCGAGTTCGAAGGCGGTGGCGAAGGTGGTGGTCTCGGTGGGGCCGTAGCCGTCCACCACGGTCAGCCCGGGGCAGGCGGCCAGCACCCGGCGGACGGCGGCGGCGGGCACCACGTCCCCGCCGGTCCACAGCGTGCGCAGGCCGGCGAAGCAGTCCGGGGCGTCCTGGGCGAGCAGCCGGAAGAGTCCGGCGGTGAGCCACAGCGCGGTCGGCCCGTCCGGTCCGGCGAGGCGGCGCAGCAGGGCGGCGTCCACCGGCCCGGCGGGGGCGACCAGGACGCAGCCGCCGGTCAGCAGCGGGGCCCAGACCTCGAAGGTGGCGGCGTCGAAGGCGACCGGTGAGTGCAGCAGCACCCGGGCGCAGCGGCCGTCGGCGAACCGGCTGTCGGTGCCGAGCGAGGCGATGTCGCGGTGCCGGACGGCCACCGCCTTGGGCTCGCCGGTGGAGCCGGAGGTGTACATCACGTACGCCAGCCGGTCCGGGTCGGCGGGCGGCAGCTCGCGGGGCGCCGGGTCGGTGCGGGCCGCGGTGATCTCCTCGGCGGTGAGCCGCCGGGCCGCGCCCGCGCGGTCGATCAGGGTGCGGCGGCGCTCCTCGGGGGCGCGCAGGTCGACGGGCAGGTAGGCGCCGCCCGCCTTGAGCACGGCCAGTTGGGCGACGACCAGTTCGGCCGAGCGTTCCAGCTCCAGCGCGACCGGCTGTTCGGGGGCCGGGCCCTCGGCCAGCAGTCGGGCGGCGAGCCGGTCGGACCAGGCGTCGAGCCGGCGGTAGGTCAGGATGCGGTCGCCCTCGCGGACGGCGGGGGCGTCGGGGGTGCGCCGGGCCTGCTCGGCGAAGACGGTCAGCGGGCTGCGCGGGTCGGCCGGGCGGGCGGTGGCCCGCCAGTCGGCGAGCAGGGCGCGGTCGGCCGGGGTGAGCGGGTCCAGCGTGTCCAGCGCGCGGCCGTCGGCCAGGGCCTCGGTGAGGCCGGTCAGCAGCAGGGTGAGCCGGTCGGCGGCGTCCCGGGCGGCGCGCGGGTCGAACAGCGCGGGGTCGTAGGCCAGGTCGAAGCCGAGCCGGTCGCCCAGGTGGGCGCGCAGGCACCAGGGGTAGGTGGTGGCGTCGTCGGCGCGCACCTCGACCACCCGGACCCCGGTCCGGTCCGCGGCCGACTCGTCGACGGGGTAGTTCTCGAACACCAGCATGCTGTCGAACAGCGGTTCCCCGGAGGGGAGTTCGCCGAGCGCCTGGATCCGGGGCAGGGCCAGGTGGTCGAACCGGCGGGCCTCGCTCTGCCGGTCCTGGAGCTCCCGCAGCCAGGGCAGCACGCCGCCGGGGGAAAGCCGCACCCGGGTGGGGACGGTGTTGATGAACAGGCCGATCATCGCCTCGACGCCGGGCAGTTCGGCGGGGCGCCCGGACACGGTGGTGCCGAAGACCACGTCCTCGCCGCCGCCGTGCCGGGCGAGCAGCAGCGCCCAGGCGCCCTCCACCACGGTGTTGACGGTCAGTCCGGCGGCGGCGGCGTGCTCGCGCAGCCGGGCGGAGAGCGGTTCGTCCAGTTCGCGGTGGACGGCGGCGGTGGAGCGGGCCCGGTGGGCCTCGGCCGGCCGGCGGTCGTACGGCAGCGGGGTGCGGGCGGTGAACCCGGCGAGTTCGGTGCTCCAGTGGGCCTCGGCGGCCACCGTGTCCTGCTCGCGCAGCCAGCCGAGGAAGTCGGCGAACGGCCGCCGGACCGGTCGGGGTGCCTGCGGGCCGCCGGTCAGCGCGGCGTACTCCTCGCACACCTCGGTGAGCAGCTGGCCGGTGCTCCAGCCGTCCAGGATCAGGTGGTGGGTGGACCAGAGCAGCAGCACCTCCTCGCCCGGCAGGGCGGCCAGGGCGAGCCGGGTGAGCGGCGCGGTGGTGAGCTCCAGCGGGGTGGCGCGTTCCTCGGCGAGCAGCCGCTCGGTCTCGGCGGCCAGCTGCTCCGGCGCCGCCGGGCCCAGGTCGAGGTGGCGCAGGTCGAGGTGGCGGACGGGCAGGGCGGCGTGCCGGGCGACCAGTTGGACGGGGTGCGGCAGCCCGCGCCAGTGGACGGCGGAGCGCAGCGCCGGGGTGCGGTCGGCGACCCGCTGCCAGGCGGCGGCGAAGGCCTGCGGGTCGGCGACCCCGGCCAGCCGGACCGCGATCCGGTCGACGTAGGCGCCGTCGGTGTCCACCAGGCCGTGGAAGAGCATGCCGGACTGCAGCGGGGTCAGCGGCAGCACGTCCTCGACGGCGCCGCCGTCACCGACCAGCCGGTCCAGCCGCGTCTGGTCCAGCCCGGCCAGCGGGAAGTCGGAGGGGGTGCGGCCGCCCGCGTCGGGGCGGGCGCAGTGCTCGGCCAGTTCGCGCAGGGCGGTGCGCATCCCCTCGGCGAGGCCGCGCACGGTGGCCTCGTCGTGGATCGCCGGGGAGTAGGTCCAGCCCAGTTCGAGCCGGCCGTCCTGGACCGCGCCGGTGACCTCCAGCAGGTAGGGGCGCGGCTCGTCCGGGTCGGTGTCGCGTCCGGCCGGCGGCAGCGGGCCGCGGACCAGGCCGTCGGCGCCGGCGGCGGTGTCGAAGCGGCCGTGGTAGTTGAAGCCGATCCGCGGGACGGCCGCCCCGGCGAGCGGGCCGTCGGGGTGGAGGTGGCGCAGCGCGCCGTGGCTGAGGCCGCGCAGCGGGACGGCGCGCAGCTGCTCCTTGACGGCGCGCAGGGTGTCGTGCCAGCCGGCCGCCGGGTCGACGCGCAGGGCGAGCGGGAACTCGGCGGTGAACCAGCCGACCGTGCGGGAGAGGTCGAGTCCGTCGAGGAGCTCCTCGCGGCCGTGCCCCTCCACGCCGATCAGCACGGTGTCCCGGCCGCACCAGCGGGCCAGGGTGCGGCCCAGGGCGCTGAGCAGGACGTCGTTGACCTGGGTGCGGTAGGCGGCGGGCGCCGCGCGCAGCAGGGCCTCGGTGGTCGGCTCGTCCAGGGTGACGGTGACGGTGGCCGCGTCGGCCTGGGTGGCGGCGCCGGGGGTCGTGGCCGAGGGGTGGTCGGTGGGCAGGTCGGCCGGGGCCGCGCCGGTGCGGGTCCAGTACCCGGTGTCGCCGTCCAGGGCGCCCGCGCGGGTGTGCCGGCTCAGCCGGGCGGCCCAGCGGGCGTAGGAGGTGCCCTCCGGCGGCAGTTCGATCGCGGCTCCGGTCCGGGCGGTGCGGTAGCCGGTCTCCAGCTCGGCCAGCAGGATCCGCCAGGAGACCCCGTCCACGGCCAGGTGGTGGACGGTGAGCACGAGTTGGCCGGGCCGCTGCGGGCCGGCGTCGAAGAACAGGGCGCGGATCAGCCGGCCCCGGACGGGGTCGAGGGAGCGCTGGGCCTCGTCCGTGGCGCGCTGCACCTCGGCCTCCAGCGCGGCGGGGTCCGGGCTGCTCACCGTGAACAGGTCGTCGGGCAGCTGCTCCTGGACCTCCTGGTACCAGCCGGACCCGTCCCGGCCGAAGCGGGTGCGCAGCGCCGGGTGCCGGTGGACCAGGGCGAGGACGGCCGCGCCCAGGGCGGTCGGGTCGGTGTCGGGGGCCAGTTCCAGGCGCTGGGTCATGCTGAAGCGCAGCGGTTCGCCGGGGCGGCGGGCGTCCAGGTACCAGTGCTGGATCGGGGTGAGCGGTGCCCGGTCGGGCTCCGCCTCCTCCTGATGTTCCGTCACTTCCCGTGTGACGAGCGCGAGTTCGGCGACGCTCTGGTGCCGGAAGACGTCCTTGGTGGTCAGCGCCAGCCCGGCGGCCCGGGCCCGGGAGACGATCTGGATGCTCAGGATGGAGTCGCCGCCGAGGGCGAAGAAGTTGTCCCGGGCGCCGACCCGGGCCACCCCGAGGACCTCGGCCCAGATCGCGGCGAGCCGCTGCTCGGTGCCGGGTCGCGGGGCGACGTACGGGGTGGCGCGGTCGGGCTGGGCGGGCGGGGCGGGCAGCGCGCGCCGGTCGGTCTTGCCGCCGGCGGTGCGCGGGATCCGGGCCAGCGGGACGAAGGCGGTGGGCACCAGGTGGTCGGGCAGGGTGCGGCGCAGCCAGGCCCGCAGTTCCTCGGCGGGCGGCACCCGGTCGGCGGCCGGCACCGGGTAGCCGACCAGCAGGGTGCGCCCGGCGTGTTCGCGGGCGGCCACCGCACAGTCGGCGAGGTCCGGGTGGGCCAGCAGCGCGGCCTCCACCTCGCCGGGCTCGATCCGGAAGCCGCGGATCTTGACCTGGTCGTCGGCCCGGCCGAGGAACTCCAGCTGTCCGGCGGCGGTCCAGCGGGCGCGGTCCCCGGTGCGGTACATCCGGGCGCCGGGCGGGCCGTAGGGGTCGGCGAGGAAGCGGGTGGCGGTCAGTCCGGGGCGGTGGAGGTAGCCCCGGGCGACCTGCGGGCCGGCCAGGTAGAGCTCCCCGGGCATCCCGGGCGGCACCGGGCGCAGCGCGCCGTCCAGCAGGTGGGCGGTCAGGCCCCGGCCGGGGCGGCCGATGACCGGGCCGGCGGGGTGGTCCGCGCAGCGGGCCCAGGTGGCGTCCACGGTGGTCTCGGTGGGGCCGTACACGTTGTAGGCGGTGACACCGAACTCCTGCTTCACCGCCGCCAGTTGCCGCCAGGTGGCGGCGGGGACGGCCTCGCCGCCGACCAGCAGCAGCCGCGGGTGGTGGCGGCCGGGGGCGAGCAGCCCGGCGGCGGTGAGTTCGCGCAGGAAGGACGGGGTGACGTTGACCAGGTCCAGCCGCCGGTCGGCGACCAGGGCGCAGAAGGCCTGCGGGTCCAGCCGGACGTCCTCGTCGACCAGGTGGAGTTCCTGGCCGAGGGCGAGCAGCAGCGGGCCCTCCCAGCTGGTGTCGAAGGAGAAGGAGGCGCTGAGCGCGATCCGCAGCCGCTCGCCCTCGGCGGTGTGCGGGGCGACCAGGCCGTGCCGGTGGTCGCGGCAGAGGTGGACCAGCTGGCGGTGCTCGACGGCGACGCCCTTGGGGCGGCCGGTCGAGCCGGAGGTGAAGATGACGTAGGCGGTGTGCTCCGGCCGCAGCGGGGCGGTCCGCTCGGCGTCGGTCAGGTCGTGCCCGGGCAGGGTCGCCCAGGGCACCCCGGGCAGGTCCTGCTCGGTGAGCACGGTGTGCGGCCGGGCGTCGTCGAGCAGCAGCGCGGCGCGCTCCTCGGGCAGCTCCGGGTCGACGAAGAGCAGGGCGGCGCCCGCCTTGAGCACCGCGAACAGCGCCACCACCAGGTCGGCGGTGCGCGGCAGCCGGACGGCGACCAGCCGTTCCGGGCCGGCGCCGAGGGCGACCAGGTGGCGGGCGAGCCGGTTGGCCCGGGCGTTGAGGGCGGCGAAGTCGAGGGTGGCGTCCCGGGCGACCAGGGCGGTGGCCCCCGGGGTGCGGGCGGCCTGGGCCTCGAACAGGGCGGGGAACACGGTGTCCGGTTCCGCGGGCAGCGGTTCGCCGCGGCCCAGCCGTACGGCCCGGTCCCGTTCCTCGGCGGTCATCAGCGGCAGCGCGCCGACCGGGGTGTCCGGGCCGTCGGCGACGGCCGTCAGCAGCACGGTCAGCCGGGCGGCGAGCTGCTCGGCGGTGCGGGCGTCGAACAGCCCGGTGCTGTACTCCAGGTGGCCGGTCAGGCCGCCGTCGGTCTCGACGAAGTCGAAGGAGAGGTCGAAGGTGGCGTGGCGGATCGGCGGGGTGATCGGCTCCGCCTCCAGGCCGGGCAGCCGGGGCGGCTCGGCGCCGAGGTTGTGCAGGGCCACCATGACCTGGAACAGCGGGGTGCGGCTGGTGTCGCGTTCCGGCTGGAGGGCGTCCACCAGCCGTTCGAAGGGCACCTCCTGGTGGGCGAGCGCGTCCAGCACGGTGTCCCGGGCCTCGGCCAGCAGGGCGCGGAACGGCAGTTCCGGGCGGACCCGGCCGCGCAGCACCAGGGTGTTGACGAACATCCCGACCACGTCGTGGAGTTCGCCCTGGTCGCGGCCCGAGGTGACGGTGCCGACCGCGAGGTCCTGCTGCCCGGACCAGCGGGCCAGCAGCACCTGGCAGGCCGCCAGCAGCACGGTGTAGAGGGTGCCGTCGGCCTCCCGGCCGCGCTCGCGCAGCCGGGCGGTCAGCTCGGCGGACAGGGCGAAGGTGACCAGCGCGCCGTCGGTGCCGCGGACGGCCGGGCGGGGGCGGTCGGTGGGCAGTTCCAGCGGCGGAAGGTCGGCCAGCAGCTCGCGCCAGTGGTCGAGTTCGGCCTCGGACCGGTCGCCGCGGGCGCGCTGCCAGGCGGCGAAGTCGGTGTAGCGGACCGGGAGTTCGGGCAGTTCGGGACGGTGGCCGGCGACGGCGGCCCGGTACAGTTCGGCGAGGTCGCGGCCGAGCACGCCGATCGACCAGCCGTCGGTGGCGATGTGGTGCACCGCCAGGACGAGCACATGCTCCCGCTCCCCGGTGCGGACCAGCCGGGCGCGCAGCAGCGGGCCGGCGGCCAGGTCGAAGGGGGTGTCGGCGGTCCGTTCCAGCAGGGCGTCCAGGTCGGCCGGGTCGAGGTCGGTGACGGGCAGTTCGACCGGGTACGGCGGGTGCACCACCTGCCGGGCCCGGCCGTCCCGCTCGGCGAAGGTGGTCCGCAGCGCCTCGTGCCGCACGACCAGGCCGTCCAGGGCCGCGCCCAGCGCGTCCCGGTCGAGCGTTCCGCGCAGTCGCAGCACGGACAGCGTGGTGTACGCGGTGTCGCCGGGCGCGAAGCGGTCCAGGAACCAGAGCCGCTGCTGGGCGTAGGAGAGCGGCGGTTCGGCGTCCGGGTCGTCGACCACCGGGATGACGGCCGCGCCGGGGGCCGCCGCGGGCGTCCCGAGGGCGGCGGCCAGGTCGGCCAGCACGGGGTGGTCGAACAGCAGCCGGGGGGTCAGGTCGGCCCGTCCGAAGGCGGCGCGCAGCCGGGCGGTGGCGCGGACGGCGAGGATGGAGTCGCCGCCGAGGGCGAAGAAGTCGTCCTCGGCGGCGACCTCGGCGGTGTCCAGCACCTCCGCCCAGGCGGCGGCGACCAGCTGCTCGGCCGGGGTGTGCGGGGCGGTGCGGTCGCGGCCGGCCGCGGTCGCGTAGCCCTGGGGGCCGGGCGCGGGCAGCGCGCGCCGGTCGAGCTTGCCGTTGGGGGTGAGCGGCAGGGCCGCCATCGGGACGTACGCGGCGGGCACCAGGTAGGCGGGCAGCAGCCGTTCCAGGTGGGCGCGCAGCTCGGCGGCGGACGGCGGCTCGGCCGTCCCCTCCGCGGCGACGACGTGGGCGACCAGCCGGCGGGTGCCGGCCGGGTCCTGGTGCACGCCGACGGCGGCCTGGCCGACGCCGGGGTGGGTGAGCAGGGCGGCCTCGATCTCGCCGGGTTCGATCCGGAAGCCGCGGATCTTGACCTGCTGGTCGGCCCGGCCCAGGTAGTGCAGGGTGCCGTCGGCCCGGCGGCGGGCCCGGTCGCCGGTGCGGTACATCCGGGTGCCGGGCGGCCCGTACGGGTCGGCGAGGAAGCGGCCGGCGGTCAGGCCGGGGCGGTCGAGGTAGCCGCGGGCCAGGCCCTCCCCCGCCACGTACAGTTCGCCGACCGCGCCCGCCGGGACGGGCGCGAGGTCGCCGTCCAGCAGGTAGAGCCGCAGGTCGGCCAGGCCGTCGCCGATCGGGGCCGGGCCGCCCGCGGCGGCGGTGGCCGGGCCGAGTTCGGCGTGGGTGACGTGCACGGTGGTCTCGGTGATGCCGTACATGTTCACCAGCCGCGGCGCGCTCTGCGGGTGCCGGGCGTACCAGTCGGTGAGCCGGGTGGCGTCCAGCGCCTCGCCGCCGAAGACCACCGTGCGCAGCGCCAACCGCCGTGACAGCTCGGGGTGTTCGGCGTCGGCGCGGACCAGCGGGTGGAACGCGGACGGGGTCTGGTTGAGCACGGTGACGCCCTCGTCGGCGAGCAGCCGCAGGAACTCCTCCGGGGAGCGGGCGGTGTCCTCGGGCACCACGACCAGTCGGCCGCCGTGCAGCAGCGGGCCCCACAGCTCCCAGACCGAGAAGTCGAAGGTGTAGGAGTGGAACAGCGTCCAGACGTCCTGGGGGCCGAAGTCGAAGAGTTCCCGGGTCTGTTCGAACAGCCGGACCACATTGGCGTGCGGGACGACGACGCCCTTGGGGCGGCCGGTGGAGCCGGAGGTGTAGATGGCGTAGGCGGGGCTGTCGGGCAGCGGGCGGTGGGCGGGGCCGAGCGCGCCGGGGCCGAGCGCGCCGAAGTCGGCCGGCTCGGAGTCGGTCGGCTCGGAGTCGGTCGGCGACAGCACGGGGACGGAGGCGGGCTCGTCCGCGAACGTCACCAGGGCCACCGGGGCGGCGTCGGCGAGCAGTTCGGCGCGGCGTTCGGCGGGCAGCTTCGGGTCGAGCGGCAGGTAGGCCGCGCCGGTCTTGAGGACGGCGAGGACGGCCACCACCAGCTCGGCCGTCCGGGGCAGCGCGAGGGCGACGAACCGCTCCGGCCCGGCGCCGAGTCCGGCCAGCCGGTGGGCGAGCCGGGTGGCCCGGTCGTCCAGGGTGGCGTAGTCGAGGTGTTCCGCGCCGCAGGTGACGGCCCGGGCGTGCGGGGTGCGGGCGGCCTGCGCCTCGAACAGGTCGACCAGGGTGCGGTCGGGCCGGCCCTGGGCGGTGCCGTTGTGCTCGGCCAGCAGCCGCCGGCGTTCCTCGGCGGTGGTCCAGGCCAGCGCGCGCAGCGGGCGGTCCAGTCCCCGGGCGAGGTCGGTGAGCAGCAGGCAGAGCCGCCCGGCGAGTTCGCGGACGGTTCCGGCGTCGAACAGCTCCGGGTCGTAGGCGAGGTCGAAGCCGAGCCGTTCCCCCTGGTAGGCGCGGAGCACCAGCGGGAAGTTGGTGGCGTCCCGCGAGCCGACCTCGACCAGGCGCACCCCGGTGCCGGCCGCGCGGGCGTCGTCGAAGGGGTAGTTCTCGAAGGCGAGGATGCTGTCGAACAGCGCGCCGCCGGACGGCACCCCGCTGTAGCCGGTGAGTTCGGCGAGCGAGACGGCGGCGTGCCGCCGGGCCCCGGCCTGGTCCTCCTGGAGCGCGCGCAGCCAGTCGGCGGCGGTGCGGCCGCTCTCCACCCGGACCCGGGTGGGCAGGGTGTTGATGAACATGCCGATCATCGACTCGACCCCGGGCAGTTCCTCGGGGCGGCCGGAGACCGTGGTGCCGAACAGCACGTCCGGCTCGCCCGCGTAGCGGGAGAGCAGCAGCGCCCAGGCGCCCTGCACCACGGTGCCCAGGGTCAGTCCGGCCCGGCGGGCGGTGTCGGCGAGGCGCTCGGACACCTCCTCGGAGAGGCCGGCCCGGTGGCTGTCGGCCGAGCGGGCCCGGTGCGATTCGCGCCGGGGGCGGTCGACGGGCAGCGGGGTGGCACCGGCGAAGCCGGCCAGCACGGCCCGCCAGTGCGCCCGGGCGGCCTCGGTGTCCTGCCCGGCCAGCCAGCGCACGTAGTCGCCGAAGGGGCGGCGCACCGCCGGGGTGGGCGCGGCGCCGGTGGTGAGCGCGGCGTACTCCTCGAACACCTCGGTGAGCACCTGGGCGAGGCTCCAGCCGTCCAGGATCAGGTGGTGCGAGGTCCAGAGCAACTGCAGTCGGGCGTCCGGCAGTTGGACCATGGTGAGCCTGGTCAGCGGCGCGACGGCGATGTCCAGGCCGGCGGCGAGGTCCTCGGCGCGCAGCCGGTCCAGCCGGTCGGCGCGCTGTTCCGGGTCGAGCGCCCGCAGGTCGTGGTGGATGACGGGCAGCCGCACGCCCCGGCGCACCAGCTGGAGCGGGGCGGGGACGGACTCCCAGAGCACCGAGGTGCGCAGCGCGGGGGTGCGGTCGGCGACCCGCTGCCAGGCGAGGGCGAGCGCCTGCGGGTCGGTCACGCCCTCCAGCAGCAGGGCGGCCTGGTCCAGGTAGACGTCGTCGGGGCCGCCGACCAGGCGGTGGAAGAGCATGCCCTCCTGGAGCGGGGTGAGCGGCAGCAGGTCCTCGACGTCCCGGCCGTCGCCGACGATCCGGTCCAGCGCGGCCTGGTCGAGCCCGGCGAGCGGGAAGTCGGCGGGGGTGCGGCCGCCGGTGCCGGGGGCGGTGCAGTGCGCGATGACGGCGGTCAGGGCGTGGCCGACGGCCTCGGCGAGGGCCTGGACGGTGGCGGTCCGGTGCACCTGTTCGCTGTAGTGCCAGGTCAGTTCGAGTTCGCCGTCGGCGATCACGGCGGAGATGTCCAGCAGGTGGTCGAGCGGTTCGTCGGGGGCGTGGTCGCGGCCGGGGGCCGGCCCGGCGGGGGCGAAGTCGCCGCTCGCGGGGGCGGTCCACTGGCCGTGGTAGTTGAAGCAGACCTGGGGCAGCGGGAGCTCGCGCAGGGCGAGGGCGGCCGGGTCGCCGTCGCGCAGCCGGGCCAGCGCCTCGTAGCCCAGGCCGCGGTGCGGGACGGCCCGCAGCTGCTCCTTGACCTGCTTGAGGGTGGCGGCCCAGTCGGGGGCGTCGGCCGGGCCGGCCGGGGTGAGGGTGACCGGGTACTGGGTGGTGAACCAGCCGACGGTCCGGGCCAGGTCGGGGCCGTCGAACAGCTCCTCTCGGCCGTGGCCCTCCAGGGCGACGGTCACCCGCCCGGTGCCGGTCCAGTCGGCGAGGGCCCGGCCGAGGGCGCTGAGCAGCACGTCGTTGACCTGGGTGCGGTAGGCCTCCGGGACCTTGCGCAGCAGGGCCTCGGTGGCGGCCCGGTCCAGCCGGGTGCGCAGGGTGCGGACGGAGCCGGCGGTCGGGGTGCCGGGGTGGTCGACGGGCAACGGGTGGGCCGGCTGCCGGGTGGCCTCCGTCCAGTACGGCAGGTCCCGGTCGAGGCCGCCGGACCGGACGTGGGCGGCGAGTCGGTGCGCCCAGGTGGTGAACGGGGTGTGCTCGGCCTCCAGCCGGGGTTCGGCGCCGGACTCGGCCTGCCGGTAGGCGCGTTCCAGGTCGGCGAGCAGCACCCGCCAGGAGACGCTGTCCACCGCCAGGTGGTGGGCGGCCAGCAGGAGTTGCGGACGTTCGTCCCCGGTTCGCGGGAACAGCACGGCGCGCAGCAGGGTGCCGGCGGCCGGGTCCAGTCCGGCGCGGGCGGCGTCGGCGGTCTCGGCCCGGTCGCGGGCCGGGTCGGCTCTGTCGAGCAGCCGGGTGGGCGGGGTGTCGACCGGCTCCTGCCGCCAGCCGTCCCCGTCCCGGGTGAAGCGGGTGCGCAGCGCCGGGTGGGCGGCGAGCAGGGCCCGCAGCGCCGATTCCAGGGCGGCCTCGTCGAGTCGCCGCGGCAGGTCGAGCAGCATCGACAGGGCGTAGTGGCGCAGCGGGCCGTGGGTGGCGAGGAACCACTCCTGGACCGGGGTGAGCGGGGCCGGTCCGTCGATCCGCTGCGTCGCGGCGGCGGGGCCGGTCTCCGGGCGGGCGGCGGCGGCCAGGTCGGCGACGGTCTGGTGGCGGAAGACGTCCTGGGAGCCGATCCGCAGGCCGGCCGCGCGGGCCCGGGAGACGGCCTGGATGCTCAGGATGGAGTCGCCGCCGAGCGCGAAGAAGTTGTCGGTGACGCCGACCCTCGGCACGCCCAGCACCTCGGCCCAGATCTCGGCCAGGGTCCGCTCCGCCGGGGTCCGCGGGGCGACGAACTCGGCCTCGCCCTCCCCCAGTCGGGGCGCGGGCAGGGCGCGGCGGTCCAGTTTGCCGCTGGTGGTGAGCGGCAGGGCGGCCAGGGTGGTGAAGGAGGAGGGCACCAGGTGGTCGGGCAGCACCCGGCGCAGTGCGGCCCGCAGTTCGGCGGCGGGGAGCTCCGCCGCCTCGGCGGGCACCAGGTAGGCGGCCAGCCGGGTGTGGCCGTGGGCGTCCGGCCCAGCGGCGACGGCGGCCGCGGCGACCCCGGGCAGGTCGAGCAGCGCGGCCTCGATCTCGCCGGGCTCGATCCGGTGGCCGCGCACCTTGACCTGGTCGTCGGCGCGGCCGAGGTACTCCAGCCGGCCGTCGGCGGTCCAGCGGGCCAGGTCGCCGGTGCGGTACATCCGGGTACCGGGCGGCCCGTACGGGTCGGCGGTGAACCGGGCGGCGGTCAGCCCGGGGCGGCCCGCGTAGCCGCGGGCGACCTGGGCGCCGGCCAGGTGGAGCTGGCCGCTGACGCCGGGCGGCACCGGCTGGAGCCGGTCGTCCAGGACGTACGCCCGGAGGTTGGGCAGCGGGCGGCCGACCAGCGGGCGGTCCGCGGCGGCGATCCGGTGGGCCAGCGCGTCGACGGTGACCTCGGTGGGCCCGTAGTAGTTGTACGCGGCGGTGTCCGGGTGGGCGGCGAGTTCGCGCCAGAGCCGGGGGCCGACCGCCTCGCCGCCGAGCATCAGCACCCGGGGGCGGTGCCGGGGGTCGTCCAGCAGTCCGGCGGGCAGCAGTTGGCGCAGGTAGGAGGGGGTGAGGTCGAGGAAGTCGATCCGGTGCCGGACGACGTACTCGACCAGGGCGGCCGGGTCCATCCGGGTGGTCTCGTCCACCAGGTGCAGCGGGTGGCCGTCGGCCAGCAGCAGCACGCCCTCCAGGGAGGTGTCGAAGGAGAACGAGGCGGTCAGCGCGACCCGCAGCGGGCCGCCGCCCGCGTCGGCGACGAAGCCGGCGCGGTGGGCGGCCAGCAGGTTGACCAGGGCGCGGTGCGGGACGGCGACGCCCTTGGGGCGGCCGGTGGAGCCCGAGGTGTAGAGCACGTAGGCGGTGTGCTCGGGGTCCAGCGGGGTGGTCCGGTCGGCGTCGGTGGGGTCGGTGGCGGTCCGGTCGGTGACGGTCCGGTCGGCGTCGGTGGGGTCGGTGTCCGGCCCGTCGGCGGCCAGGGCGCGCAGCGCCGCCTCGTCCAGGACGAGCGCCGGGCGGGCGTCCTCCAGCAGGTAGTCGACGCGTTCGGCGGGCAGCGAGAGGTCCAGCGGCAGGTAGCCGGCGCCGGTCTTCCAGACCGCGAGGATCGCGGTGATCATGTCGGCGGTGCGCGGCAGATGCAGGGCGACCAGCCGCTCGGGGCCGATGCCGCGGGCGATCAGCCGGTGGGCCAGCCGGTTGGCCCGGGTGTTGAGCGCCACGTAGTCGAGCACGGTGTCACCGGCGGTCAGGGCCGGGGCCTGCGGGGTCGACTCGGCCCGGCGGCGCAGCAGTTCGGGGTACAGGGCGGGTTCGACGGGCAGCTCGGTGGCGTTCCAGTCCCGGGTGACCTGCCGGGTCTGTTCCGGGGAGAGCAGCGGCAGGATGCCGAGCGGGCGGTCGGGTTCGGCGGCGGCGCCGGCCAGCAGGCGCAGCAGTTGGTCGGCGGCGCGGCGGGCGGTGGCCGGGTCGAAGAGGTCGGCGCGGTACTCCAGCAGGCCGGTGAGCTCCTCGCCCTCCTCGCCGGTCGGCACGAACTCGACGCTCAGGTCGAAGGTGGCGGCCTGTCGGGGCACCTCGACCGGGGTGATCGCGGTGCCCTCCGGGGCGGCGGCCACGGGCGGTGCGGGGTGCAGCAGCACCAGCACGTCGAACAGCGGGTTGCGGCCCGCCTCACGGGGTGCGGCCACCGCCTCGACGATCCGCTCGAAGGGGGTGTCGCCGTGTGCGAGGGCGTCGTTGCCGGTCTCGGCGGCGGCCGCCAGCAGGGTGCGGAAGGAGTCGGCCGGGTCGACCCGGGTGCGCAGCACCACGGTGTTGACGAAGCAGCCGACGGCGCGTTCCAGTTCGGTGCGGGAGCGGCCGGGCGTCAGCGAGCCGACGGTGATGTCCTGTTGGCCGGACCAGCGGGCCAGCAGCGCCTGGACGCCCGCCACCAGGGCGGTGTTGAGGGTGCCGTGCCGCTCGCCGGCGAGGGCGCGCAGCCGGGCGGTGAGCGGGGCGGGGACGGTGAAGGCGTGCACGGCGCCGGGGCCGGCCTCCTCGCCGCGCCGGGGGTGGTCCAGCGGCAGTTCGGGCGGCACGGCGCCGTCCAGTTTGCCCTTCCAGTGGGCGAGTTGGGCGTCCAGTCGGGCGCCGGAGAGCTGCTCGCGCTGCCAGGCGGCGAAGTCCGGGTACTGGACGGCGACGGGTGCGAGCTCCGGTTCGGCGCCCCGGGCCAGGGCCGCGTAGGCGGTGCACAGTTCGTCCAGGACGACGCCCATCGACCAGCCGTCGGTGACGATGTGGTGCGCGGTCAGCTGGAGCACGTGCGAGTGCTCCGACTCGCGCACCAGCAGGGCGCGCAGCAGCGGTCCCCGGCGCAGGTCGAAGGGGTGGGAGTACTCGGCGAGCAGCAGCGCCGCCAGGCCGTCCGCCGGGTCCGGCTCGGCCTCGCGCACCGGTACCGGTCCGGCCGGGCGGACGGTCGGCACCGGGCGCCCGTCGACCTCCTCGAAGACGGTCCGCAGCGCCTCGTGCCGGGCCACCACGGCGGCCAGCGCCCCGGCCAGCGCCGCGCCGTCCAGCGCTCCGGTGAGGCGGACGGCCAGCGCGCTGTTGTAGCGCGGGTCGCCGGGCCGCAGCCGGTCCAGGAACCACAGCCGCTGCTGGACGGAGGACGGCGGCAGCGGTCGGGTCCGGTCGGCGCGCGGGATGGCCGCGGTGGTGCCGGACCGTCCGGCCAGCCGGAGCCGGAGCGCCTCCCGCAGGTCGGCGGGGAGCGCGGCCGCGCGGTCTCGCTTCGAAGGCGTCATGGTCGTCGGATCCTCACCGTTCGTCATCGTCGGGGTCGCCGGACGCGGCGTCTTCGAGTTCGCTGAGCACCAGGTCCTCCACCAGTTCGGCCAGGTCGGCCACGGTGCGGGAGACCAGTACGTCGCGGGGGGTGAGCGTGACGCCGAAGGCGTCGTTGGCGCGGGAGGCGATCAGCAGGGCCCGCATGGAGTCGCCGCCGAGCAGGAAGAAGTCGTCGGTCACGCCGACCGCGGTGCCCAGTGCCTCGGCCCACAGCTCGGCGACCGCCTCCTCGGTGGGCGTGCGCGGGGCCAGTCCTTCGAGCGCGTGCCCGGTGGCGGGCTCGGGTGCGGGCAGCGCGGCGCGGTCGGTCTTGCCGCCGGGAGTGAGCGGGAAGCGGTCGAGGACGGCGAAGGCGGTCGGGACCATGTGGCCGGGCAGTGAGCGGGCGGCCAGCGCCCGCAGTTCGGCGCCGGTCGGCGGTTCGGCGCCGGGGGCGGCCAGCAGGTGGGCGACCAGCCGGGGCTGTCCGGGCTCGTCCTCCCGGATGCCCACCACGGCGTCCAGCACGGCCGGGTGGCGCACCAGGGCGGCTTCGACCTCGCCCGCCTCGATCCGGTGGCCGCGCAGCTTCAGCTGGTGGTCGGTGCGGCCCAGGTAGTGCAGTTCGCCGTGGCGGTCGCGGCGCACCAGGTCGCCGGTGCGGTACATCCGGCCGCCGGGCGGCCCGTACGGGTCGGCGGTGAACCGGGCGGCGGTCAGGCCCGGGCGGCCCAGGTAGCCGCGGGCGAGCGCCGGTCCGCTCAGCCAGAGTTCGCCCGGGGTGCCGTCGGGCACCGGGCGCCGTCGGGCGTCCAGCACATAGGCGCCGGTGCCGGGCAGCGGGCGGCCGATCGGCGGGGCGGCGCCGTCGGCGGTCAGCGGCGCGGACCAGGTGGCGACCACGGTGGCCTCGGTGGGGCCGTAGGAGTTGACCATCCGGTGGTGCGGGGCCCAGCGGGCGACCAGGTCGGCGCCGCAGGCTTCGGCGCCGACGATCAGGGTCCGCAGCGCGGGCAGTGTGCCGGGGGTGTCGGGCGGCAGGGTGGCGAGGGCGGCGGGCGGCAGCAGGGTGTGGGTGATCCGCTCGGCCCGCAGCAGGTCGGCCAGCTGGGCGCCGAGCAGCGGCCCGGGCGGCGGGACCACCAGCCGGGCGCCGTGCGGCAGGGCCAGGCAGAGTTCCAGCACGGAGGCGTCGAAGCTGGGCGTGGCGAAGGCCAGCACCCGGTCCCCCGGGGCGACCTGGTAGTGGGCGGCCTCGGCGGCGGCGAAGCCGGCCAGGCCGCGGTGGGTGAGCACGACGCCCTTGGGGGTGCCGGTGGAGCCGGAGGTGTAGATGACGTAGGCGGGGTCGTCGAGGTCGAGCGGGCGGGTCCGGTCGGCGTCGGTGGGGCGGTGTGCGGCGGTGCCGTTCGGTGCGGCGGCCAGCAGGGCGGCGGTCTCCTTGGCGTCCAGGGTGAGCGCGGGCGCCGCGTCGCGCAGCATCGACTCCACCCGCTCGTCCGGGTAGGTGGGGTCGACGGGGAGGAAGGCGGCGCCGGTCTTGGCGACCGCCAGCTCGGCCAGCAGCATGTCCGCCGAGCGCGGCAGCAGCAGGGCGACGAGTCGGCCGGGGCCGGCGCCGCGGGCGATCAGCCGGTGCGCCAGGCGGTTGGCGTGGGCCTCCAGTTCGGCGTAGGTCAGTTCCAGGCCGTCGGCGCTCAGTGCCACGGCGTCCGGCCGGCGGTCGACGGCGGCCTCGACCAGGGCGGGCAGGCTCACCGGGACGACCGGGTCGGCCGGGTCGGGCTCCGGACGGGCCGGTCCGCGCAGCAGCCGGTCCCGTTCGCCGGGCGGCAGCAGGTCGAGTTCGGCCAGCCGGACGGTGCCGTCGGTGGCGGCCAGCGCGTCCAGGATGTGCAGCAGTTGGTCGGCCAGGCCGCGGGCGGTCTCCCGGTCCAGGTAGCGGGGGTCGTGGCCGAGTTCGACGGCGAGCCGCTCCCCCGGCGAGACGACCACGGTGAGCGGGTAGTTGGTGGCCTCCCGGGCGTCCAGTTCGCGGATCCGCAGGCCGTGGGCGCCGGCCGTCGACTCGTCGACCGGATAGTTCTCCATCACCACCAGGCTGTCGAACAGCGGGGTGCCGGGCGGGAGTTGGCTGAGGCCCTGGATCTCGGCCAGCGGCACGTGCTCGAACCGGCGGTCCTCGGCGCGCTCCTGCTGGAGGGCGCGCAGCCAGTCCGCGCAGCCGCGGTCGCCGTCGACGGCGACCCGGGCCGGCAGGGTGGTGATGAACAGGCCGACGATGGCGTCGGCGCCGGGCAGGTCGGCCGGGCGCCCGGAGACGGTGGTGCCGAAGCACACCCGGTCCTCGCCGCTGCGGTGGGCGAGCAGCAGCGCCCAGGCGCCCTGCACCAGGGTGTTGAGGGTGACCCGGTGGCGGCGGGCGAAGTCCCGCAGCCGGTCGGTCGCGGCCGGGTCGAGCCGGTGCGAGAGCCACTGTCCGGAGCGGGTGGTGGCGCCGGGGGCGGGGCGGCGGTCGTAGGGCAGCGGGGTGGGCGCGGCGAGGTCGGCGAGCACCGTGCGCCAGTGCTCGGGGGCGGGGTCGGCGCCGGCCGCCCGGGCGGTGTCCCGGGTCCGCTCGCGGGCGGCGAGCCAGCCCACGTAGTCGGCGAAGGGCCGGCGTTCGGGCAGGTCCGGCCGTTCCCCGGCGGCCAGCGCGGCGTGCGCGGCCAGGACGTCGGCGAGCACGTGGAAGACGCTCCAGCCGTCCAGCAGCACATGGTGGAAGGTCCACACCACCCGGACGGCGTCCGGGCCGAGCCGGATCAGGTGGAGCCGCAGCAGTGGGGCGCGGTCCAGCGCGAGCGGGCGGGCCCGCTCCTCGGCGAGCAGCCGGTCCAGCCGGGTGCCGCGGTCCGCCTCGGGCAGGGTGCTCCAGTCGTGGTGGGTGACCGGGAGGGCCGCCCGCCGGTGCACCACCTGCAGCGGCACCGGGACGTCGCGCAGGGCGACGGCGGTGCGCAGCACGGGGGTGCGGTCGACCACGTGCTGCCAGGCGGCGGCCAGCGCCCCCGGGTCGCGGGCGCCGTCCAGCACGAAGGTGAGCTGCTCCACGTAGAGGCCGCTGCCGGCCTCGTCCAGGCCGTGCAGCACCATGCCGGTCTGGGTGGGGGTGAGCCGTTGGAGGTCGGCGACCTCGCGCCCGTCGCCGACCAGCCGGTCCACGGTGGCCTGGTCGAGCGGGGCGAGCGGGAAGTCGGACGGGGTCCGACCGCCGGCCCCGGGTGCGGTGCAGTACCGGGTGATCTCCCGCAGTTCGTCGAGCAGTTCGGCGGCGAGCCGGGCGACGGTGGCCCGGTGGTGCCGTTCGCGGGAGTAGGACCAGCTGAACTCCAGTCGGCCGTCGGCGACCCGGCCGAGCACGTCGAGCAGGTGCGGCCGTTCCGCGGTGCGGTCCAGGCCGCCGGTGAGCGGCCCGTACGGGGAGTGCAGCAGGCCGCCCGGGGTGGCGCTCCAGTCCTGTCGGCCGAGGTAGTTGAAGCCGATCTGCGGCAGTCCGGGCAGGTCGGGGGTGTCGCTCAGGTAGCGCAGGGCGCCGTAGCCGACGCCGCCGGACGGGACGGCGCGCAGCCGTTCCTTGACGGCCTTGAGCACGGTGCCGGTGTCGGCGGTGCGGGGGACGTCCAGGACGACGGGGTACATCGCGGTGAACCAGCCGACGGTGCGGGAGAGGTCGAGGCCGAAGAGGCCCTCGCGGCCGTGGCCTTCCAGGGCGACCGCCGCGGTGTCCCGTCCGGTCCAGCGGGCGAGCACCCGGCCGAGGGCGCAGAGCAGCACGTCGTTGACCCGGGTGCGGTAGGCCTCCGGCACGTCCTGGAGCAGCCGGGTGGTCTCCTCGGCGGCCAGGGCGACGGTCAGCGTCTCCTCCTCGGCGGCCGTGTTGGCGCCCGCCAGGTCGGTCGGCAGGGCGGTCGGCGGTTCGGCCCGCTGGCCCTGCCAGTGGGCGAGTTGGCCGTCGAAGTCGCCCTCGGCGGCGGCCCGGGTGAGCTGCTCGGCCCAGGCCCGGTAGGAGGAGGTCCTGGCGCCGAGGTCGGGCCGGCGCCCGGCCCGCAGGGCGCGGTGGGCGGTGTCCAGGTCCTCCAGGATCAGCCGCCAGGACACCGCGTCCACCACCAGGTGGTGCGCGGCCAGCAGCAGCACGGGGTGCGGGTCGTCCGGGAGGTGGCACAGCGCGGCGCGCAGCAGCGGTCCGGCGGCCAGGTCGAAGCCCTCGGCGAGCTCCTCCCGCAGCCGGTCCAACTCCTCGGCGCTGCGCGGCCGGTGGATGGTCGGACCGGGGTCCTCGGCGGGTTCGGCGAAGTACTGGTGCCACCGGCCGTCGGCGAGCGGCCGGTAGCGCAGGCGCAGCGCGTCGTGCTGGGTCAGGACGGCGGCCAGCGCGTCCCGCAGCAGCCGCTCGTCGGTGTCGGGGGCGAGCCGGTAGGCGACGGACTGGGTGAGCCGGGCCGGGTCCCCGTCGAGGGTGTCGAACAGCCAGTGCTGGATCGGGGTGAGCGGGGCGTCGCCGGTCACCGGGCCCTGGTCGTCGGCGCCCGGCGCGACCGGCGACTGCTCGGCGGCGCGGGCGAGTTCGGCCAGCGTCTGGTGGGCGAACAGGTCGCGCGGGGTCAGGGTGAGGCCGGCCCGGCGGGCCGCCGAGACGATCTGCAGGCCCAGGATGGAGTCGCCGCCGAGTGCGAAGTAGTTGGACTCGGCGCCGACGTCGGGGACCTTGAGCACCTCGGCCCAGATCGCGGCCAGGGTGCGTTCGGCGTCGGTGCGCGGCGGCGTGCTGCCGCCGGCGGCCGGGGTGTGCCAGGTCGGTACGGGCAGGGCGCGCCGGTCGAGCTTGCCGGTGGCGCCGAGCGGCAGCCGCTCCAGCGGCACCACCAGGGCGGGCACCAGGTGGTCGGGGAGGGTGCGGCCGAGGAAGGCCCGCCACTCGGCCGGGTCCGGCAGGTCGCCGTCGCGGGCCACCGCGTAGCCGACCAGCCGCTTGTGGCCGTCCTGTTCCAGTACCCGGGCGGCGGCCGCGGCGACCTGCGGGTGGCGGGCCAACGCGGCCTCCAGCTCGCCGAGTTCGATCCGGAAGCCGCGGACCTTGACCTGGTCGTCGGCGCGGCCGAGGTAGGTCAGGTCACCGCCGGCCGTCCAGCGCACCAGGTCCCCGGTGCGGTACATCCGGGCGCCGGGCGGGCCGAAGGGGTCGGGCAGGAAGCGGGCGGCGGTCAGGCCGGGGCGGCGCAGGTAGCCGCGGGCCACGCCGGTGCCGGCCAGGTACAGCTCCCCCGGTGCGCCGACGGGCACCGGGCGCAGCCGCTCGTCCAGGACGTAGGCGCGGGCGCCGCCGACCGGTCGGCCGATCGGCGGGTCGCGGTCGGGGTCGGCCGGGTCGCAGAGGGCGGCGGTGGCGTAGACGGTGGCCTCGGTGGGGCCGTAGACGTTGAGCACCCGGCAGCCGGGGACGGCCTCCCGGAGCTGTCGCACGGTGCGGGCGGGCAGGGCCTCGCCGGCCAGCAGCACGGTCTGCGCGCCGAGCCGTACGGTGTTCTCGGCCAGCAGCCCGCCGAGGGCGGAGGGCACGGCGCTGACCAGTCCGGCCTCCCAGGGGCCGGGCCGTTCGGCGAGGGCCAGCAGGTCCCGGACGAGTTCCACGCAGCCGCCGGCGAGCAGCGGCGCGAAGAGCTCGAACACCGACACGTCGAAGTTGAGCGAGGTCGCGGCGAGCACGTGGGCCAGGCCCCGGTCGCCGAACTCCCGCTCCGCCCAGTCGGTCAGGGCCAGCACGGAGGCGTGGGCGACCACCACGCCCTTGGGGCGGCCGGTCGAGCCGGAGGTGTGGATGACGTACGCGGGGTGGCCCGGCAGCAGTAGGGCGGATCGTTCCTGCGCGTCCACCGGTTCGGCGGACGCGGCGGCCAGCCGGGCGGCGCAGTCCGGGTCGTCCAGGACGATCCGGGTGAACGGGCCCTCCGGCAGCCGCTGCTGGGACCCGAGGCCGGTGATCACGGCGTCGGGGCGGACGTCCTCGAACAGGTAGGCGATCCGCTCGGCCGGGTAGCCGGGGTCGACCGGCAGGTAGCCGGCACCGCTCTTGAGCACCGCGAGCAGCGCCACCACCAGCTCCGCGGTGCGTGGCAGCGCGAGGGCGACGAAGCGCTCGGGGCCCGCCCCGGCCGCGATCAGCAGCCGGGCCAGCCGGTTGGAGCGCTCGTCCAGCTCCCGGTGGCTCAGCAGGGTGTCGCCGCAGCGGACGGCCGGGGCGTCGGGGGTGCGGGCGGCCTGCCGGGCGAAGGCCTCCGGCAGGGTGCCGTTCGGCAGCGCGAGCCGCTGCCCGCCGAGGCGTTCGACCAGTGCGCGGCCCTGCTCCGGGGCCAGCAGCGGCAGGTCCCCGGCGGTCCGGTCGAGGCCGTCGGCCAGCGCCGCCAGCAGGGTGCGCAGGCTCGCCCCGAGCCCCTCGACGGTGACGGTGTCGAAGGCGGCCGGGTCGTGGTCCAGGTCGATCTCGACGGCCTCGCCGGGGTTGACCACCACGCTGAGCGCGTAGCTGGTCGGCTCCAGGACGTGTTCGGTCGCCACCGACAGGCCGTACCGGCTCAGCGACCCGGCGTCGAACGGGTAGTTCTCGAAGACCAGGATGCTGTCGAACAGTCCGGTGCCGCCCGGCAGTTCGCTCCAGGTCTGGAGCTGGGCCAGCGAGACGGCGTCGTACCGGCGGGCCTCGGACTGGGTGTCCTGGAGCTCCCGCAGCCAGTCCCGCAGCGGGCGCCGGGGGTCGATCCGGGCCCGGGTCGGCAGCGCGTTGATGAACAGCCCCACCATCGAGGTGACGCCGGGGAGTTCGGCCGGCCGGCCGGAGACGATGGTGCCGAACACCACGTCCTCGCCGCCGCCGTAGCGGGAGAGCAGCAGCGCCCAGGCGCCCTGGAGCACGGTGTTGACGGTGAGCCCGGCCTGCCGGGCGGTGTCGCGCAGCCGCTCGGAGAGCCCGGTGCCCAGGCCGATCCGCACCTTGGCGGAGGCGGCGGCCTGGTGGGCCCCGGCGGGGCGGCGGTCCCGGGGCAGTTCGGTGGGGGCGGGGAAGCCGGCCAGGGTGTCCCGCCAGTACCGTTCGGCCCGCGCCTGGTCCTGCTCGGACAGCCAGCGCAGGTAGTCGGCGAAGGGCGCGCGCTCGGCGAGCTGCGGCGGGCGTCCGGCGGTCAGCGCGGCGTAGCGCTCGCAGACCTCGTCGAAGACCTGGGCGGCGCTCCAGCCGTCCAGCAGCACATGGTGGAAGGTCCACACCAGCCGGACCCGGTCGGGGGCGAGCCGGATCAGCGAGAGCCGCAGCAGCGGCCCGGCGGCCAGGTCGATGCCGGCGGCCAGGTCGGCGGCGAGCAGCCGGGCGGTGTCGCGCTCGACCTCCTCGGCGGACTGCTCGCTCCAGTCGTGCCGGGCCACCGGCAGCACCACCCGCTGCTGCACGACCTGCACCGGCTCGGCGGTGTCCTGCCAGCTGAGCCGGGTGCGCAGCACCGGGTTGGCGTCCGCGGTCCGCTGCCAGGCCTCGGCCAGCGCCCCCGGGTCGGTGACCCCGGTCAGCAGCAGCTGGACCTGGTTGACGTAGGTTCCGCCGTCCGGCTCCAGCAGGCTGTGGAACAGCATGCCCGCCTGCATCGGCGTCAGCGGGAGGACGTCGGCGACGCTCCGGCCGTCCCCGGCGATCCGGTCCACCGCGGCCTGGTCCAGCCGGGCCAGCGGGAAGTCGGACGGGGTGCGGCCGCCCGCCCCGGGGCGGGCGCAGTGGGCGAGGATGCCCTCCAGCGCGCGGAGCATCGCCTCGGCCAGGTCGGTGACGGTCCGTTCGGTGTGCCGGCCCGCGCTGTAGTGCCAGCCGATCTCCAGCCGCCCGTCCTCGACCCGGGCGACCACGTCCAGCAGGTGCGGGCGCTCGGTGCCGGGCGCCTCCGCGCCGCCGAGGCCGCCGGGGACGGCGCGCACCAGGGCGGCGTCGGCGGCGGACCAGTCGAAGCGGCCGAGGTAGTTGAAGCTGATCCCGGGGGCGGGGGCGTCGGTGAGCACCGCGTCCCGGGCGAGGTGGCGCAGCGCGCCGTAGCCGAGGCCGCGGTCCGGCACCGCGCGCAACTGCTCCTTGACGGACTTCAGCGCGGCGCCCCAGTCGCCGTCCGAGGCGTCCGGGGCGTCCGAGCCGTCCGGCACGTCCGGGATCTCCAGGGCGACCGGGTACAGCGAGGTGAACCAGCCGACCGTGCGGGACAGGTCGACGCCGTCGAACAGCCCCTCCTCGCGGCCGTGCCCCTCCAGGCCGACGGCGACGGTGCGCCGCCCGGTCCAGTCGGCGAGCGCCCGGCCGAGGGCGGTGAGCAGCACGTCGTCGATCCGGGTGCGGTAGACCGCGGGCACCTGGCGGAGCAGCCGCTCGGTGCGCTCGCGGTCCAGTCGGACGGTCACGCTGCGCAGGTCGGCGGCGGTGTTGCCGCCCTCGCCGTCCACCGGCAGCGGCGCGGCGCAGGCCGCGGCGGCGGCCGCCCAGTGGGCGCGCTGGTCGGCGAAGCCGCCGTCCGCGGTGTGGGCGCGCAGTCGGCGGGTCCACTCCCGGACGGAGCTGGTGCGGGCGGGCAGCCGCAGCGGGCGGCCCTCGACGGCCTGTCGGTAGGCGGTCTCCAGGTCCTCCAGCAGCACCCGCCAGGAGACGCCGTCGACCACCAGGTGGTGGACGGCGAGCAGCAGCCGGTCGGGCCGGTCGCCGCCGGTGAACAGCCGGGCGGTGAACAACGGCCCGCGGTCCAGCCGGAAGCCGGCCTGGGCGGCCTCGGTCACCGCCGCCTCGTCGTCCCCCGGGTGGACCTCCAGCAGCTCGGGGGCGGTGGCGTCGGCGGGGGCGCAGTGCTGCTGCCAGTCGCCGTCCGGGCCGGGGGTGAAGCGGCAGCGCAGGGCGTCGTGGTGGGCCCACAGCGCGGTCAGGGCGCGGCGCAGCGCCGCCGGGTCGACCGCGCCGGGCGCCTCCACCACCAGGGACTGGTTGAAGTACTGGGCCTGCGCCGGGCCCGGGTCGAGGAACCAGTGCTGGATGGGCGTCAGGGCGACCTCGCCGCTGACCGTCTCGGTGCCGAGGACGGTGACGGCGGTGCCGGCGGCCGCGGCCAGCGCGGCGACGGTGGGGTGCCGGAACAGGTCGCGGGGGGACAGCGCCAGTCCGGCGGCGCGGGCCCGGGAGACCACCTGGATGCTCAGGATGGAGTCCCCGCCGAGCAGGAAGAAGTCGTCGTCGACGCCGACCCGTTCCACCCCGAGCAGGTCCGCCCAGATCCCGGCGAGGGCGCGTTCGGCCTCCGTGCGCGGGGCGCGGTGGGCGGCGCCGCCGGCCGTGGACCAGTCGGGGGCGGGCAGCCGGCCGCGGTCCAGCTTGCCGTTGGCCGTCAGCGGGAGTTCGGGCACCGTGACGAAGGCGGCGGGCAGCATGTAGTCGGGCAGGTCGGCGGCCAGGTGGGCGCGCAGCTCGGCGGCGGTGGGCGGTGCCGCGTGACCGGCGGCCCCGGCGCTCTCGGCGGCCCCGGTGGCCTCGGCGGGCACCAGCACCAGGTGGGCGACCAGCCGCTTGCGCCCGCCGTCCCGGTTCAGCGAGACCACGGCCTCGGCGACGGCCGGGTGGGCGGTCAGCCGGGCCTCGATCTCGGCGGGTTCGATCCGGAACCCGCGGATCTTGATCTGGTCGTCCGCACGGCCGACGAAGTGCAGTTCGCCGTCCTCGCTCCAGCGGACGGTGTCCCCGGTGCGGTACATCCGGCTGCCGGGCGGACCGTAGGGGTCGGCCAGGTACCGGGCCGCGGTCTCCCCCGGCCGGCCGGTGTAGCCGCGCGCGAGTCCGGCCCCGGCGAGGTACAACTCACCGGTGATGCCCGGGGGTTGAGGCTGCAGCGCGCCGTCCAGGACGTACGCCCGGGTGTTGTCCAGCGGGCGGCCGATCGGCAGCACGGCGGGCAGCGGCTCGCCGGCGCGGAAGGGCCGGCGGGTGGCGAAGGTGGTGGTCTCGGTCGGACCGTAGACGTCGACCACGGTGAGCTCGGGGCAGGCCTCCAGCACCCGGCCCACCACCGCGCCGGGCACCGCCTCGCCGCCGGTCCACACCTCCCGGGCACCACGCAGGCTGCCCGGGTCGTCCTGGGCGATCAGCCGGAACAGCCCGATGGTCAGGAACAGGTGACGCACGCCCTGCTCGCGGACGGCGTGCCGGACGGCGGCGGCGTCCAGGTCCCCGGGCGGGGCGAGGACGGCGGTGCCGCCGTGCAGCAGCGGCGCCCAGAGTTCGTAGGTGGAGGCGTCGAAGGCGTGCGGGGAGTGCACCAGCACCCGGTCGTGCCCGGCGAAGGCCCGGTCCAGGGCGAGCGCGGCGACGTCCCGGCGGCGCACCGCGACGCCCTTGGGGGTGCCGGTGGAGCCGGAGGTGAACATCAGGTACTGGAGGTGGTCGGGGTGGACCGGCGCGGCCTCCGGTGCCGGTCCGGCCGGTTCGGCCGGTCCGGGCCGGTCGGCGCGCAACACCCGCTCCGCCGGGAGCAGTTCACCGGCGGTCGCGGCCCACTCGGCGTCGGTGAGCAGCAGTTCGGCGCCGGCCGCCGCGAGCATCCGGTGCAGCCGCTCGCGCGGCGCCCGGCCGTCCAGCGGGACGTACACCCCGCCGGCCCGGACCAGGGCCAGCTGGGCCACGACCAGCGCGACGGAACGGTCCATCAGGACCCCGACCGGGCGCTCCGGGCCGACCCCGAGCGCGGCCAGCCGCCCGGCCAACCCGGCCGCGCGGGCGTCGAGTTCGCGGTAGCTCAGCTTCTCCTCGCCCGCCTCCAGGGCGATCGCCCCGGGGACGCGCCGGACCTGTTCGGCGAACAGCTCGGCGATGTCCCGCTCGGGCCGCTCGACCGCGGTGTCGTTCCAGTCGACCAGCACCCGGCGGCGCTCCTCGGCGGCCAGCAGCGGGATCCGCGCGGGCGGGCGCCCGGCCGCCCCGGGCAGGGCGGTCAGCAGGGCGGTGAGCTGCCGGGCGGTGCGCCGGACGGTGGCGGCGTCGAACAGCCGGGGGTCGTAGCACAGCCGCAGGGCCAGCTCCGGCCCCGGGTAGGCCAGCAGGGCGAGCGGGTAGTTGGTGGTCTCGATGCCGTCCAGCTCGCGCAGCCGCAGGCCGTGGGCGGCGGCCGCGTCCTCGTCGACGGGGTAGTTCTCGAAGACCACCAGGCTGTCGAACAGGGCGCTCTGCTCCGGGAGTCCGGTACCGGCCCGGAGGCGGGTGAGCGGCAGGAAGCCGTGTCGGCGGTCCTCGCTCTGCGCCTCCTGGAGGGCGCGCAGCCAGTCCAGCAGGGTGCCGTCGGCGGGCACCGCGGTCCGGGTGGGCAGGGTGGTGATGAACAGCCCGGTCATCGTCTCCACGCCGGGCAGCTCGGGCGGCCGCCCCGAGGAGGTGGTGCCGAACAGCACGTCGGCGCGGTTCGCCTGGCGGCCGAGCAGGATCGCCCAGGCGCCCTGGACCACCGTGTTCAGGGTGAGTCCGGCGCCCCGGGCGAGCTCCTCCAGGGCCCGGGTCGCGGCGGCGGGCAGGGTGAACGGCACCGCCCGGGTGGACTCCGCGCGGTGGCTCTGCCGCGGTTCGCGGTCGTAGGGCAGCGGGGTCGGCTCGGTGACCCCGGCCAGCCGCTCCCGCCAGTGCCGTTCGGCCTCGGCGGTGTCGCGCTCGCGCAGCCAGGCGACGAAGTCGCGGTAGGGCCGGCGCTCCGGCACGGTGCCGTACGGGACGTCCGCCCCGGCTCCGGTCCGGGCCAGCGCGGCGTGCACGGCGAAGACGTCCGAGAGCACCTGGAACAGGCTCCAGCCGTCCAGCACGAGGTGGTGGAAGGACCACAGCACCCGCACCCGGTCGTCGGTGAGGCGGATCAGCACCAGCCGCTGGAGCGGGGCCAGGTCGAGGTCGAGGCCGCGGGCCCGGTCGCGGTCCAGCAGTTCGGCCAGCCGGGCCGGGCGGTCGGGCTCCGGCACCGCGCGCCAGTCCAGCCGGGCGACCGGCAGCTCGGCCCGGCGGTGGACCACCAGCACCGGCTCGGGGACGCCCTGCCAGCGGACCTCGGCGCGCAGCACCTCGGTGCGGTCGCTCACCCACTGCCAGGCCTCGGCCAGCCGCCTCGGGTCGGGCACGCCGTCCAGCACGAAGTCGAGCTGCTGGAAGTAGGCGCCGCTGTCCTCCTCGGCGAGGCCGTGGAAGAGCATTCCGGCCTGGGTGGGCGTCAGCGGGAGGACGTCCTCGATCGCGCCCGGGTCGTCCCCGGCGATCCGGTCGACGGCCGGCTGGTCGAGCCGGGCCAGCGGGAAGTCGGACGGGGTCCGGCCGGCCGCGTCGGGGCGGGCGGCGAAGCGGGCGAGGTCGGCGAGTTCCTCCGCGTAGCGCCGGGCCAGTGCCTCGACGGTGGCCGGGCGGTGCCGGGAACCGGCGTAGCAGAAGGTGAACTCCAGGCTCTCGTCGACGAGTCGGCCGATCACCTCCAGGGCGTGCGGGCGCCGGGCGGCCGGGTCGGCGTCCAGTTCCAGCGGGCGGAAGGTGCCGCGCAGCAGCCCGCCGGGCCGGCCCGTGCCGTCGGCGTCGCCGGTGCCGGTGCCGGTGCCGGTGCCGTCCGAAACGTCCATCCGGCCCAGGTAGTTGAAGCTGATCCGGGCGGCCGGGGCGGCCGGTGCCGTCCCGGGGCGGCCGAGGTGGCGCAGCGCGTCGAAGCCGAGGCCGCGCCGGGGGACGGCCCGCAGCTGCTCCTTGACCTGCTTGAGCACGGTGTCCCAGTCGGCCCCGGCGGGCACCGCCAGGGCGACCGGGTGGCGGGTGGTGAACCAGCCGACGGTGCGGCCGAGGTCGAGCTCGGGGAACAGCTCCTCGCGCCCGTGCCCCTCGACCTCGACCAGCACCCGGTCCCGGCCGCTCGCCCCGCACAGGGCGCGGCCGAGGGCGCCCAACAGCACGTCGTTGGCCTGGGTGCGGTAGGTGTCGGGCAGGGTGCGCAGCAGGACGGCGGTGTCGGCGGGGGTCAGCCGGACGGTCACCTCGCGGGCCGAGGCGTAGTCGTCGGCGCCGGTCGGGTCGTCGGCCGGGAAGGGGTCGGCGGCAGGAGCCGACTCCGAGCCGAAGCCGGAGTCGGAGTCGGAGTCGGAACCGAGGCCGGACTCGGCGCCCTGCGGGAGGGCCCGCGCCCAGTACTCCGCCTCGTCCTCGAAGCCGCCCGCGGCCGCGAACTCGGCCAGCCGCTGGGACCACTGACGCAGCGGCGAGGACTTCGCGGGCAGCGCGCCCGCACCGTCCCGGCCCGCGCGGCGGGCCCGGTAGGCGGTGTCGAGGTCCTCCAGCAGGACCCGCCAGGAGACCCCGTCGACCACCAGGTGGTGGACGGCCAGGTGCAGCACCGGCGGCCGGCCCGCGCCGCGCTCGTGCAGCACGGCGCGCAGCAGCGCTCCGCCGCCCAGGTCGAACGGGCCGAAGTGCGGGGTGTCGTCGTCCGGTCCGTGGTGCCGGCCCAGCCGCAACCGGGCGGTCCGGTCCTCGACCCGCCAGCGCACGGTGTCCGGTTCGCCGCCCTCGAACGAGGAGCGCAGGGCGTCGTGGTGCCCGACCAGGTCGTTCAGCGCCTCCTCCAGCGCCGCCGGGTCGAGGTCGGCGGGCAGCAGCAGGGAGAGCGCCTGGTTGAAGTGCCCGGCCCGGCCTGCGGACTGCTCGAACCACCAGCGCTGGATCGGGGTGGGCACGCCCGGGCCGCTCGCGGCCACCGCGGGGACGGCGGCCGGGCGTTCGGCGGCGTCGGCGCAGCGGGCCAGCGCGGCCACCGTCTGGTGCCGGTAGAGGTCCCGGGAGGTCAGCGGCAGCCCCTCCTGCCGGGCCCGGGCCACCACCTGGATGCCGAGGATGGAGTCGCCGCCGAGGTCGAAGAAGTTGTCGTCGGCGCCGACCCGGTCCAGCCGCAGGACGTCCGTCCAGATCGCGGCGAGCGCGTGCTCGGCGGAGGTGCGGGGGGCGACGTGGCGGACGGTCCGCTCGGCCGGCCCGGGGTCGGGCAGCCGGCCGCGGTCGAGCTTGCCGTTGGGGCTGAGCGGCAGGGCGGGCAGCAGCAGGACGGTCGCGGGCACCAGGTGGTCGGGCAGGGTCAGGGCGAGCGCGCGGCGCACCTCCTCGGGCGTCGGGCCGGCGTCCGGGGCGGGCACCACGTAGCCGACCAGACGCCGGTTGCCGTCGCCGTCGACGACCGCGGCGGCCGCCTCGGCGACGCCCGGGCAGCGCCGCAGGGCCTCCTCCACCTCGCCCAGTTCGATCCGGAAGCCGCGCACCTTGACCTGCTGGTCGATCCGCCCGACGTACTCCAGGTCGCCGTCGGCGTTCCACCGGGCGAGGTCCCCGGTGCGGTACATCCGGCCGCCCGGCTCGCCGTACGGGTCGGCCACGAACCGGGTGGAGGTCAGCCCGCTGCGGCGCAGGTAGCCGCGCGCCAGGCCACCGCCGCCGAGGTACAACTCGCCGACCACTCCGGTCGGTTGCGGGCGCAGTCCGGAGTCCAGCACATAGGCCCGGGTCAGTCCGATCGGCCGGCCGATCGGCGGTGCCTGCTCCGGCAGCCGGTCGCCGGCGAACCAGGCGGTGGCGTACACGGTGGCCTCGGTGGGGCCGTACAGGTTGGCGACCGCGCTGCCGGGCAGCACCTGCCGCAGGTCCCGCACCGCCCGGGCGGTGACGGCCTCGCCGGCCAGCACCACGGTCTCCGGGTCGACCGGGGCCGCTCCCCCGGCGATCAGCCGGGACACCACCGAGGGCACCCCGCTGAGCAGGCCGACCGGACGCGGCTCCGCGCCGTCGGTCTCGGCGAGCACGGTGAGGTCGGCGACCACCTCGACCGACCCGCCCACCAGCAGCGGGCAGAGCAGTTCGAAGACCGAGACGTCGAAGTTGAGCGAGGTCGCGGCGAGCACGTGGGCCAGCCGGTCCGGGCCGAAGCGCTCGGCGGCCCAGTCCGCCAGGACGGCGACGGTGCGGTGGGTGACCACGACGCCCTTGGGGCGGCCGGTCGAGCCGGAGGTGTAGATGACGTAGGCGGGGTGGTCTGGCAGCAGCGGCTCGATCCGGTCGGCGTCCGTCAGGTCCGCGTCCGTCGACTCCTTGGACGTCGACTCCTTGGACGTCGACTCCTTGGACACCGGCTCGGCGTCCGGCTCCGGGAGCTCGTCCAGCAGCAGCACCGGGAACCCCGGCGGCAGCGCGGCCGCGGTCTCCCGGGTGGCCAGCACGATCGCCGGGTCGGCGTCGGTCAGCATCAGCCGGATCCGCTCGGCCGGGTACCCCGGGTCCACCGGCAGGTACGCCCCGCCCGACTTCAGCACCGCCCAGACCGCGACCGGCAGTTCGGCCGAGCGCGGCAGGCAGATCCCGACCAGCCGGTCCGGGCCCGCACCCCGGGCGACCAGCAGCCGGGCCAGCCGGTTGGCGCGCCGGTTCACCGTCGCGTAGTCCAGCCGCACCGGGCCGTGGACGACGGCGGTGCGCCCGGGGGCCTCGGCGGCCCGCGCCTCGAACAGCCCGGGCAGCACGGCGCCGGGGGTGTCCGGTCCGCCGCCCACCGGCGGGTTCCAGGAGTCGAGCAGGGTGCGCTGCTCCTCCTCGGAGAGCATCGGGAGTTCGGCGAGGGTGCGCTGCGGGCCGTCCGCCATCCCGGCGAGCAGCCGGTGCAGGTGCCGGGCCATCCGGGCGACCGTGCGCCGGTCGTACAGGTCGGTGTTGTACTCCACGGTCAGCGCGCAGCCGCCGGCCTGGTCCGGGGTGAACTCCAGCACCAGGTCGAACCGGGCGGCCGGGCGGGGCAGCGGGTGCTCCGCGAAGGCCAGGCCGCCGCCGGACGGCGTGGCGGCGGGCGTCTGCTGGACGACCAGCACCTGCACCAGCGGGGTGCGGCTCGGGTCGCGGGGCGGCGCCAGTTCCTCGACCACCCGGTCGAAGGGCGCGGCGGCGTGGGCGAAGGCGTCCAGCAGGGTGGTGCGCATGGTCTCGGTGAAGCGGTCGACGGTGGCCCGGCCGTCCACGTCGGCGCGCAGCACGACGGTGTTGACGAAGAAGCCGGTGACCTCCTCCAGCTCCCGCCGCTCGCGCCCGGTGGTGACGGTGCCGAAGGCGATGTCCCGCTGGCCGGAGTAACGCGCGAAGAGCAGCGCGGCCGCGCCGGCGAACAGGGTGAACGCGGTGGTGCCCCGCCCGGCCGCCAAGTGCCGCAGCCGGGCGACCAGTTCGGCCGGGAGGTGGTGGCGGTGGGCGGCGCCGGCGGTGGTGCGCAGCGCGGGCCGGGGCCGGTCGGTGGGCAGTTGGAGCGGCTGGAGGTCGGCCAGGCAGTGCTTCCAGTAGCCGAGGTCGGCAGCCGTCCCGGGGTCCGCGCGGTGCTGCTCCCAGTGCGCGAAGTCGGGGTACTGGAGGGCGGGTGCGGGCAGTCCGTCCGGCTCGCCGGTGGCCTCCGCCCGGTAGAGCGCGGCGAGTTCGCGGGTGAGCACGCCGACGGACCAGCCGTCGGTGACGATGTGGTGCTGCCCGAGCAGCAGCAGGTGGTCCCGGTCGGCGAGGCGCACCAGCAGCGCCCGGGTGAGCGGACCGCCGGCGAGGTCGTACGGGCGGCCGAGCTCCTCGGTCAGCAGGCGTTCGGCGGCGGCTTCCCGCTCCTCGGCGGGCAGCGCGCCCAGGTCGGCGGTGCGCAGCGGCACTTCGACGGCCGCGGCGACGTGCTGGACGAGCCGTCCGTCGACGGTGCCGAAGGTGGTGCGCAGCGAGTCGTGGCGCTCGGCGAGCCGGTGCAGGGCCCGGCGCAGCGCCTCGGTGTCGGGCGTGCCGCGCAGCCGCAGGGCGACCCCGGTGTTGTACTCGGTGCCGCCGGCGTCGAGGTCGTTCAGGAACCAGAGCCGGCGCTGGGCGGCGGAGGCGGGCGCCGGCCGGCCGGCCGGGGCGGGCGGGATCGGCGCGGGCGGGGCGGCGGAGGGGCGGTCGTCCAGCAGCGCGGCCAGGGCGGCGACGGTCCGGGCGGTGAAGACGTCCCGGAGGGTGAGCCGGACGCCCAGCCGTTCGGCGGTCCGGGCCAGGGTGCGGGCGGCGAGGATGGAGTCGCCGCCCAGCTCGAAGAAGTCGTCGCCGACGCCGACCGGGTCGACGCCGAGCACCTCGGCCCAGACGGCGGCCAGGGCGCGTTCCGCGTCGGTGCGCGGGGCGACCGGCTCGCGGGCTTCGGCGCGGGCGGGCGCGGGCAGCGCGCGCTGGTCGATCTTGAGCTGCGGGGTGAGCGGCAGCGCGGGCAGCACGACCACGGCGGCGGGCACCAGGTGGGCGGGCAGCGCGGCGGCCAGGGCGGTCCGCAGGGCGGCCGGGTCCGGGGCGTTCCCCTGGTCGGCGGGGGTGGCGTAGCCGACCAGCCGGGGCCGGCCGGGCTCGTCCTCGCGGACCACCACGACGGCCTGGTCGACGGCCGGGTGGGCCCGCAGCGCGGCCTCGATCTCGCCGGGTTCGATCCGGAAGCCGCGGAGCTTCAGCTGCCGGTCGAGGCGGCCGAGGAACTCCAGCTGCCCGTCGGCGGTCCACCGGGCGCGGTCGCCGGTGCGGTAGAGCCGGGCGCCGGGCGGCCCGAAGGGGTCCGGTACGAAGCGGGTGGCGGTCAGGCCCGGGCGGCCCAGGTAGCCGCGGGCGACGCCCTCGCCGCCGATGTACAACTCGCCGTCGGTACCGGCCGGTTGCGGGTTCATGGCGGCGTCGAGGACGTGCACCCGGGTGTGCGGCAGCGCGCCGCCGATGGTCGGGGTGCCGCTGCCGGCGGTGAGCGGGCCGGTCCAGGTGGCGACGATGGTGGCCTCGGTCGGACCGTAGGAGTTGATCATGCGTCGGCCGGGCGCCCAGCGGTCGACCAGGTCGGCCGGGCAGGCCTCGGCGCCGACGATCAGGGTGCGCAGCTGCCGGCCGGCGCCGGCCGGCACGGTGGCCAGGGCGGCGGGCGGGATCAGCGCATGGGTGATCCGCTGCTCGTCCAGCACGGCGGCGAGTTCGGCGCCCAGCCAGGGACCGTCCGGCGGGACCACCAGGGTGGCCCCGGCCAGCACGGAGCTGAACAGTTCCAGGACGGAGGCGTCGAAGCTCGGCGAGGAGAACTGCAGCACCCGGTCCCCGGGCCGGATCGCATAGCGCTCGACAGCCGCCGCGGTGAACCCGGCGATGCCCCGGTGGGTGACCACCACGCCCTTGGGCGTCCCGGTGGAGCCGGAGGTGTAGATGACGTACGCCGCGTGGTCGGGGCCCACCTCCACCGTCTCTTCGGCTTCGGCGGCTTCGGCGGTGTCGACCGTGTCGGCGGCTTCGGCGGTGTCGGCCGTCTCCAGGACCGCGCGGACCCGGGCCGGATCGTCCAGCACCACCGCGGGCGCGGCGTCGGCGAGCATCATCGCCCGCCGCTCGGCCGGGTAGCCGGGGTCCACGGGCAGGAAGGCGGCACCGGCCCGGGCCACCGCCAGCTCCGCCGCGACCAGCTCCATCGAGCGCGGCAGCACCAGCGCCACCGTCCGGTCGGGACCGGCGCCGCGCAGTCTCAGCGACCGGGCCAGCCGGTCGACCCGGTCGGCCAACTCCCGGTAGCTCCAGGTGCGTCGGCCGTCGGTCAGCGCGGGCGCGTCCGGCGCCTCGGCCACCCTGGCGGCGAACAGTCCGTGGAGCGTCCGCCCGGCCGGGGACGGGTCGACGGCACCCTCCGGCACCCCGGCGCCCCGGGGCTGCGGCGGGGCGCCCGACGGACGCGCGGACTGGGCGGGCTGGGCGGACATGGCGAAGGTCCTTCCGGACGGGGAGGGCACGACGCGGGCACCGGAACGGGCGGGGACCAGACCCCGGTGCTGCGGGGGGCGTGTGACGGTGGTGCGGTGGTGCGGGTGTGACGGCAGAACAGGCGGTGCGGGTCCGCGCCGGGGTGAGCCGGGCGGCGGGTGGTGCGGGTTCCGTACGGCGGGTTCCGTACGGCGGGTTCCGTACGGCGGGTGCGGCCCGCCGGGTGCGGCCCGCCGGGTGCGGCGCCGCTCAGGCGGGCCCGACGCGGCGGGCCGTGCGCCCGGACACCTGCACCCGGTCGACCACCCCGCTGTCGGGGTCCCGGTGGAACCACCCGCCGGGCTCGGGGCGGCCGGTCTCCGGGTCCAGCAGGTCGTAGCTGAGGTCGGCGTAGCAGCGCAGCGGGAGCGGCAGGTCACCGTCCACGGAGAGGGTGAGCCCTCCGTCGCGGGTCGGCTCGACCCGGTACCGGATGCCGCCGTTGGCGTAGCCGCCGACGCACCCGGGCGGCACGACCGGCTCGCCCGAGGCCACCGGGGCGATCGCGGCGGGCACCGCGATCCCGGTCAACTCGTGCAGGTCCGCCGTGAGTTCGCGCCAGAGCGCGGTGGCCGAACCGGCGTTGCCGGTGAAGGCGACCACGGTGCCGCCGTCCGGCTCGGCCCGCAGGTGGCAGGAGGTGCCCATGGCGTTGCCGTCGTGGCCGCACCACAGCCGGTCGTCCTGGCGGTAGAGCGCCAGGCCCGGCCCCCAGCCGTCGGCCAGGGCGCCCGGCCGGGCGCCGGGCTGCGGGCGGCGCAGTTCCTCGGCGGCGTCCGGGGGCAGCACCTTGGAGCGCCCGATCGCGGCGGCGCCGAGCGCGGCGAGGTCCGCGGCGCTCACCAGCAGCGCTCCGGCCGGCGCCTCCAGCGGGGCGAGGTTCTGCCGGACCGGCCGGACCCGCCCGGTCGCGGCGTTGCGGGCGTGCCCCGCGGCGACCGGGCGGGCGGGCGCGGCGGCGGTGGTGACGGTGTCGACGAAGGCGGGCACGGTGTCGAGCGGTTCCAGCAGCAGGGCGGCGACGGCCTCCGGCCACGGCATCCCGGTCACCGCCTCCACCAGGCGTCCGGCCGCGACGTAGCCCGCGTTGGAGTAGGAGAAGCCCGTCCCCGGCCGGAACAGCGCGTCCTGCGCGGTGCAGACCGAGGTCAGGTAGTGCGCCGCGGTGGTCCGGGCGGCCGCGTCGGAGTCCGGGCCGGTGGGCAGCCCGCCGGTGTGGCTGAGCAGCTGGCGAATCGTTACTTCGGGAAGGTGCCGGAGTTCCGGCAGATGGGCGGCGGCCCGGTCGTCGAGGTCGAGGTCCCCGTCGTCGGCGAGGAGCAGCACCAGGGCCGCGGTGTAGGGCTTGGTCAGCGAGCCGACCGGTACGGCGGTGTCCCCGGTGAACGGGGCACCGGTGGCGGCGTCGGCCACACCGGTGTGCAGGGCCAGCACCTCCGACCCGGTGTCCAGCACCAGTTGGGCACCGGGCACCCGGTGGCGGCGCGCGAGCGTGTCGAGCCGTTCCTGCAAAGCCCGCCGCAACAGCTGCGGCGTGCGCTCGCGGACCGGCGCCAAGGCGGGGTACGGCATGGGCGGTGGCTCCCGTTGAGTGGTTCTCGGCCGCGGGCTGCTGCCGGCGCCCGCGGATGAATTTCCGGATTACTGAGGAACGCCTTGCCAAATTTCCGGCGCCCGGCGCGCAACGGCGCAAAGACCGCGCGGACAACGGGAATGACCGGACGCCGTCCCGGCCGGGGCCGGTACGGCAGGAACACGAATGGAGTCGGCTACCGGCGCGACACTGCGCGACAACGGCGCACGCGGAGCGGTTCCGGGCCACGACGTCGTGCCACGGCCGGGTGGCACGAATACGACCCGATTTCCCCGCTACTCGGCAAACTCCGGGCAACCGAATGCCCGCGCCCGGCCCGCCGGACCGGACGGCCACCCCGAACACACCGGCCTGCGGCCCTCTCGGCCCGCACCCCGAGCGGTAGCCCCATCCGGCATCGTGATCCCCCCTACGCCCTTCCCCGGGCCACCGAACGGAACCCGCCGCAACAGCCGGGGAACCGGCGCAATCCTTGGCGACCCGAACACGGCTCGAACGCTCCGAAAGTCGAACGCGGAACAGTCTTCACGGCCGATCACCCGCTCGCAACCCCTTCCGATTGAACGGAAAGCAATTCTCATAGGAATCGGACCGGCAAAAACCCTGGTGTGGCTCCCGACCACGGGCGGAACCCCTGATGACGGATGTGAATTGGTTGGCCGAAACCGTGGCAGTCCGCCTCCGGCTGGCCGATACCAGATTTTCGCAGGCTCGACAGAGTGACCGGAATGACGGCCGGGGCGGGTGTGCGGGAATGTGACGGGAGTTGCCATCGGGGAAAGGGATGCGCCTGGGGCCGGCCGACGCCCTGTCCCGTCCCGTCCCGTTCGGTTCGGCTCCCCGCCCCGCCCGGGCCCGCTCCGGACGGCGATGTCACGTTCCCCCGCGCCACCCGGTCCCTCTGGTGGGCGCGGACGTTCCGCACCCCCCGCACCCGCGGAGCGAAGGGAGCAGCATCATGAAGGCCGTCATCGTGTGCGTCTCGGTGTCCCACGGCAACACCCGGCGGATCGCCGAGGCCATCGCCCGGCCGCTGGCCGCCCAGGTGGTCGAACCGGAGGAGCTCGACCCGGCCGACCTCGCCGAAGCCGACCTGGTCGGGTTCGGCTCGGGCGTCTTCACCGGCCGCCTCCACCCGCGCCTGCGCCGCTTCGTGCACGCCCTCCCGGCCACCCGACAGCCGTGCCGGGCCTTCGTGTTCGCCACCAGCGGCCTCCCGGAGCCGGGCTTCCGCCCGTTCACCCGCCCGTTGGAGCGCCGGCTGGCGGCGAAGGGCTTCGAGGTGATCGACGGTTTCACGGCCCGCGGCCACGACACCTGGCTCCCCTTCAAGCCGATCGGCGGCATCAACAAGAACCGCCCCGACGCCCGCGACCTGGCGGCGGCCCACACCTTCGCCGCCGCCCTCACCGCCCGGACGGGCAGCGCATCCTGAGCGCCGACGCGGGTCGGCGACGCGCCCTCACCCGGCCGTCGCCGACACCCGCCCCCGGGGCCCCACCGTCTCCGCCGGCCCCATCACCTGGATATACATCGATCCGAGGTGCATCGACAAGAGGTAGCACGAGCCGCGCTCCAGGGCGCATCATGGGGCGCACTCCGACGAAAGGGCTCCGACCGTGCTGACCCTCGCGATCCTCGGCTTCCTCTACGACCAGCCCCTGCACGGCTACGAACTCAAGTCCCGGATCACCGGGTTGACCGGTCACGTCCGCCCGGTCAGCGACGGCGCGCTCTACCCCGCGATCACCCGACTGGAGAAGGGCGGGCTGCTGCACCGCCGCACCGAGCCCGGCAGCGGCGCCGCGCCGCGCCAGACCCTGGAACTGACCGAGGCGGGCCGGGTCGAACTGCTGCGCCGGCTGGCCGACCCGGAGCAGGGCGAGATCACCGACCAGATCCGCTTCTTCGCCCTCGCCGCATTCCTCCACCAGCTGGCCGACCCGCCCCGGCAGGCCGCGGTGCTGCGCCGCCGACTGGCCTTCCTGGAGGCGCCGAGCAGCTTCTTCTACGACGGGGACGGCCGCCCGGTCACCGCCGAACGGGAGCCGAACCCGTTCCGGCGCGGCATGCTGCTGGTCGCCCGCGCCTCCGGCGCCGCCGAGCGGGCCTGGCTGACGGAGACCCTCGCCGCCCTGGAGGACCCGGCGGCCGGCTGAGCCGGGGAAGGCCGCCGAACCCCGGAACGCCGCCGAACCGGGGAGGACCGCCGGGCGCGTACGACCGGCCCGCGCGCCCCTTCGAACAACACGCCGACGAACCGGAATTGCGCATCACCGCAGCTCGCACCGCACCCCCCGGCCCTCGCTATGATGACCTGCCACACGACCACGGCGCCCCTCCGCGGCGTGACCCACCACCGCGCCCCGCCCGTCCTGGAGGCAGCCGTGCCCAGCGAAGTGACCGCCACCGCCCCCGCCGCCCCGCAGCGGCGGGACGACATCCCCGGCTGGTTCTTCGGCCTGGACCGGGCCGCGTTCGCCCACCTGCTGTCCGCCCAGACGGCGGCCGGGGTCACCGGGGACGTCCTGGAGCTCGGCAGCTACCTCGGCCGCAGCGCGGTGCTGCTCGGCGACCACCTGCGGCCGGGCGAACGGCTGACCGTCTGCGACCTGTTCGACTCCGAGGCGGGCGACGCCGACAACGCCGCCGAGATGGCGATGTCCTACCGCAAGACCCTCACCCGCAGCGCCTTCGAGTCCAACTACCTGGCCTTCCACGACGAGTTGCCCGAGATCGTGCAGGCGCCCACCTCGGTCCTGGCGGACGGCCGGATCCCGGCGGGCAGTTGCCGCTTCGTCCACGTCGACGCCTCGCACCTGTACGAGCACGTCCGCGGGGACATCCTGGTGGCCCGGGCCGCGCTCGGCGAGAACGGCTTGGTCTCGCTGGACGACTACCGCTCCGAGCACACCCCGGGCGTCTCGGCGGCCGTCTGGGAGGCGGTCTTCACCGGCGGACTGCGGCCGGTGCTGCTCACCCCGATGAAGTTCTACGGGACCTGGGGCGACGCCGACGCCGCCCGGCAGGTCCTGCTGGAGCGCGACTGGCGGGCCGACGGCTACACCGTCGACGAGGACACCATCGCCGGGCGCCGGGTGCTGCGGCTCAACTACCAGGTCAAGACGCCCGCCCAGCTCCAGCGCTCCACCCCGCGCCGGCTCGCGCTGGACCTGCTCCCGCCGGTCGCCACCCGGGCGACCCGCCGGGTGCTGCGGACGCTGCGCGAGCGGCGCGCCGTCCGGCCCACCCCGAGCGCCTGACCCACCGGCTCCCCACCCCCGGCCCCGGCCCCGGCACTCCGACCCCTGGAGCACCGGGGCCCTCTCGCGTCCCGACCGGGCTTCCCGACCGGGCGTCCCGACCGGGCGTCCTGACCGGCTTCCTGACCGCATGTCATGCGTCGTGTGCATGTCATACGATGGACGCACTACCGCATGCTCCCCCGCCTGCGCGAGTGGATCCACCGTAAAGACTTGCCCATGGAACCTTAAAGAATGCATAGTGTGTACATGCCAACTCGGCCCCGCAAGGGCCGGGTTGAGGACTTTCCGTCGCGAGTAGGGAGAGACCCTTGTTGCACGGTTCCAACGCTTCGGGCCCTGGTCAGCGCCTCCGCTCCGAGATCGCGGACGCCGGCACCACCCCCTTGATCGGCGTTCACGACATGTACTCGGCCACCATCGCCGCCGGGCACTACAACGGCATGTTCGTCTCCGGCTTCGGCTTCGCCGCCTCCTACTACGGCCTGCCGGACATCGGCTTCATCGCCTGGCCCGACATGGTGGCCTTCGTCGAGCGACTGCGCGGCGCCTTCCCCGAACACCACCTGCTGGTCGACATCGACGACGGCTACGTCGATCCCGAGGTCGCCTGCCACGTGGTGCGCCGGCTCGAACGCATCGGCGCCTCGGGCGTCATCCTGGAGGACCAGAAGCGCCCGCGCCGCTGCGGCCACGCCGACGGCAAGCAGGTCCTCCCGCTGGAGGAGTACCTGGCGAAGCTCGAACTCGTCCTGGCCGAGCGGACCGACCTCCTGGTGGTCGCCCGCACCGACGCCACCGAGGAGGAGGACATCCTGCGCCGCGCCCGCGCGCTGGCCGAGACCGACGCCGACGTGGTGCTGGTCGACGGCGTGCGCAGCGAGGAGTGGATCCGCCGGATCCGCAAGGAGGTCGGCGACAAGCCCCTGCTGTTCAACCAGATCGCGGGCGGCAAGTCCCCCCGGCTGTCGCTCACCGAGCTCACCGACCTCGGGGTGGACGTGGCGATCTACAGCACGCCCTGCCTGTTCGCCTCCCACCGGGCGATCGACCGGGCGCTCACCGAGCTGAAGGGCGACGACGGACGGCTGCCCGCCACCGCCGGGGAGGTCCGGCCGGTCGGCGTGCGGGAGTCCACCGAACTCCTGGAGCAGAACATCGCCCGCTCCCGCGGGCGCGTGGACGTGACGGTGTGAGCGCCGGGCCGCGTCGGCCCCGCCCCACCGACGGCGGGCGCGGCCCGAGGCGGGACCCACTTCGGGGGCGGAGGCCGCTTCGAGAACAGCGGCCGCTCCGAGAACCGGGACCACTTCGGGAACAACGGCCGCGGCTCGATCCTGTCGGTCGTCCACCCGGCGTTCGGCGCGGCGGTGGCCCAGGGCATCCAGGCCCGGTCCGGCCGAGCACCGCTCAGCCGGACGGGCGGGCCGCCAGCGCGCGGCCGATCCCCCGCCGCAACCGCCTGGAGGCACCCGGCAGGTGCCCCAGCCGGGTGACCCGCTCGGCCGGCACCTCCGGCCGCCGGGCCAGCAACAGGACCGCCGCGTACGGCCGTTCGCCCTCCCGCAGCCGCTCGGCCACCACCTCGACCAGCCCGTCCAGGACCTCGACGGTGAGGTCCGGGCGGGCCGCGACCAGCTTCAGCCGGTCGTTGTCGTCCCAGCTGGAGTTGCGCCGCGCGGCGAGTGCGGCCAGCACCTCGACCGGCGTGGCGGCGTTCCGGGCGATCACGCGCCAGACGAACGGGTAGTCGCCCCCGGCCAGTACCCGCAGCACCTCCGGGTCGGCGGTCCGCTCGGCCAGCCGCAGGTGGTCCCCGGGCTCGTGCAACCGCCCCAGCGCCTCGACCCCGTAAGCCGCCTCCGGCAGGTCCACCGCGTCCATCCCGCCCCCTCGTTCGTATCGAGGGGGAACTCTAACCCCAGCCGGACGGGGTGCTCAGCGCGCCGTCGGTCCCGGTTCGACCGTCACCGGACGTAGTAGGGGCGGTGGTGGGCGGCCACCGGGGCGGACTGGTAGGTCCAGACCCCGGCGGCCGGGGCGTCGCCGAGGAGTTGGGCGAGGTCGCGGGCGGCCTCCTCGGCCGGGTTGCCGAGGTCCAGCCGGACCCGTTCGGCGGTGCGGTCGTCCAGGGCGTAGTAGCGGTACGGCTGGTGGACGGTGAGCGGTCCGGCGAGCAACTTGCCCTCGTCGTCGGTGCCGTAGCCGGTGATCGGGGTGTTGTTCACCGACTCCGGGGTGAGGCCGACCAGGTCGACGTCCAGGGCGAGGATCTCCTCCTGGTGCCGGCGCAGCCCGTCCGGCCCGAGCTCGGCCCGGCGGCAGGAGACGCTCCACCGTTCGCGCACGGCGGGCGCGTTGAGCGAGGGCAGGGTGGTCTCGAACCAGCCCGGGTGCTTGGGCTCGGCGTACAGCCGGCGCCCGGCGTCGATGGCCAGCGGGTTGTCGCAGAGCACGTGCAGCCGGGCGATGCCGAGCAGCTTGGTCTGGTCGTACCCACGGGCGTACTGGCCGTAGTTGACCGCCGGGATGCGCTCCTCGGCGAACGCCGGGTGGGCGATCAGGTTGATCTCCAGTTCCTCGGTGATGCCGCCGCCGTCGGGGTACTGGGCGAAGTACAGCTGGTAGTTGAGCGAGACACAGGCCCCGCCGTCGAAGACGGCCGCGGTCAGCCCGGGGTGGCGCTTGGCGAGCAGCCGGCGGGCCCGCTCGGGTTCCACCAGGTAGTCGACGCCGATGTTGTGCAGCGCGCCGTAGTGGAAGGGCAGGACGTACGGCTCCGGGACGGGCGGCAGCGGCAGACCGGTCATGAGGACTCCGAGGACGAGGAGGGAGAGGAGGGGGAGGAGGGGGAACCGAGGGTGGCCGGCCGCCGCAGCTCCAGCAGGTCCCGGTGCATCCGTTCGGCGCTGCGCAGGGCGAGGGCCGCCATGGTGAGCGAGGGGTTGGAGGTGCCGAGCGAGGGCATCGAGCCGCAGCCGACGGCATACAGGTTGGGGTGGTCCCAGCTGCGCTGCCACTGGTCGACCACGGAGGTGCCGGGGGCGTCGCCCATCAGGTGGGTGCCGCCGGCGTGCCCGGCGCCCCGGTAGCCGTGCACCCGGCCGCGGTGCTCCAGCCGGCCGGGCCAGCCGCCGCCCGGGTAGGCGGTGTGGTCCTCGGCGCCCAGCAGGGTGAAGATCTGGTCGGAGACGGCCCGGGCGGAGGCCATGCCCTCGCGGACGTACCCGTCCAGGTCGTAGTGGATCGCCGGGACGGGCAGGCCGAGCGGGTCGCGCCGCTCCCGGTCGAGGGTGACCCGGTTGGTCGGGTCGGCGGTCTGCTCCAGCTCGAACTGGAACGAGAACTGACGCCCCAGCCGGTCGCCGAGCCGTTCCCGCAGCTCCTTGCCGCGCACTCCGGCGGCGAGCAGCGCGGCCGTCTCCGCCTCGGGGCCACCGCCGGCCCAGGACCAGCCCCAGTTGCCGATCTCGATCCGGAACGGCGCCCGCCGACGGCGCGCCCCGCCGAAGCGGAAGGCCTCCAGTCCGCTGGTGGAGCCGGGCCCCCGGTAGGGGCCGACCGGGCCGGGCATCAGGCCCCAGGTGAGCAGCACGGGGTGGTCCATCAGGTTCCGGCCGACCTGGTCGCTGCGGTTGGCCAGGCCGGACAGCAGCAGCAGTCGGGCGTTCTCGATCGCGTGCGCGGCGAGCACCACGAGCTCCGCGGTGACCCGGTGGGCGGTGCCGTCGGCCAGGTACTCGACCCCGGTGGCCCGGCCGGTCACCGGGTCGGCGAGCACCCGGCCGACCACGGCCTCGGTGCGCAGCTCGACGGTGGGCGCCCAGCGGGCCTGGGTGCGCAGCGGGGTGTACTTGGCGCCGCTCGGGCAGACCGGGACGCAGCTGGCGCTGCCCGCGCAGGGCGGGCCGTGGTCGGCGCCGGGCCGGGTGGGCAGGCCGTTGCGGGCGTGCGGGGTGGCGGTGACGGCGAGCCGGGCCGGGTCGGGTGCGGCGGGGTCGCGCACGGTGCGGCCGTCCAGGGCGCGGGCCAGCTGTCGGTCGAGGTAGCTGGCCGGGACGGCCCGCATCGGGTAGGCGTAGCCGTCCGGGATCGGCAGTCCGACGGCCCGGCGCTGTTCCTCGGCGTCGGCGGCGACGCCGAGTTCCCGTTCGGCCTCGCGGTAGTGCGGTTCCAGGTCGTGGTAGCCGATCGGCCAGTTGCGGCCGTGGCCGAGGTCGCCGGTGCGGAAGTCCTCGGGGTGCATCCGCGGGGCGAGGCCGGTCCAGAGCAGTCCGGTGCCGCCGTTGGCGCGCAGGTAGCCGCTGGCGTAGGGCAGCGGTCCGTACTGGCGGAGGTACCCGGTGGCGGTGAAGCCGCCCTCGGGGAGGCCGGTGAGGTCGCTGGCGTCGGGTGACGGCGCGTCGGGGCTGTGCGGGTAGGGCGCGGTGGGCGGGCCGCCGCCGGCGGCGCGGTGGGCGGCGGCGGTCTCGGCGGCGCCGGGCGCGGTCCGGCCGGCCTCCAGGACGAGCACCCGCCAGCCCCGTGCGCCGAGCCGCTGGGCGACCAGGCTGCCGGCGAAGCCCGCGCCGACCACGACGGCGTCCCAGTGCGGGGTGTCCGCGGATCCGTTCACCGCTCCTCGCCCTCCCTCCGGGCCTCGGCCCCGCCCGGCGCCTCGGCCCAACTGCCGTGGCCGGGTGCGGCGGAGCCGGGCGGGACGGCCCGGAAGGTGCGCCAGACCAGGCCCCGGTCGTGGGCGCGGGCGGAGGAGGGGGCCTCGCCGGGCCAGCTGCCGACGTACCAGAGGTGGACCAGGGCGTGTTCGTCGCGGACCCGGTGGGACAGGGCGGTGCGGTGGTGCTCGTCCGCCATGCCGGTGGCCCGCAGTTCGGGGACGTCGAAGCCGGTCAGTTCGGCGCAGACGCGCAGGAAGTCGTCGAGGTCCGCCAGTTCGTCGTCCTCGACGGTCCCCCAACTCCCGTACGGGTCCTCGGTGGTGTGCGAGTAGTCGGCGATGTGCGGGTACGCGGGACCGTACGGCTCCTCGGCGGCCGGCTCCGACGGGCCGTCGGCGCGGTACGGTTCCTCCGGCGGTCCTGCTGCGCTGCGGTCGTCGGACACGGACACCCGGGCACCCCCGTGATCGACATCGAGTGGCCAAGACATGACAGTCACGCGCCGCTCCCGGCGCGATCCTGCTGCTCAGCGCGATCCTGCCGCCCGAGCGGACCGCCGGGGAACCGCTTGCGCGAATGTGCCCGGTCTTGATCAGTCTCTGACCGATTAGCATCCCTGCGGCAACGGCTCCGGACCGCTTCCGCTCAGCCCAGCGCCCGCACCGCCGCCAGCACGTCCAGGCCGAGCACCGGGTCCGCGTCCTCGGGCAGGTTCACGGACAGCCGGGTGACCAGCCCCGCGTACCGCCGGTGGATCTCCCGCGCGGCCTCCTCGACCGTGCCGGACACCGCGAAGGCGTCGAACACCTCGTCGGAGATCAGCGCCGTCATCTCCGCCCAGCGCCCGCGCACCGAGTGGGTGTGCAGCTCCTCCTGCAGCCCCTCCCACCCGTGCTGGGCCAGCACCGGACGGTAGGCCGGGGTGGAGGCGTAGAACGCCAGCCGCTCCCGCACCCCGGCCCGGTTGGCCGCCAGCTCCTCCTCGGTCCGGCCGGTGGCGGTGAGCACGTTGCCGACGATCTCGAACGGCCGCCCGGTCCACTCGGCCCCCTCCGCCTCGGACCGCCCGCGCGCCTCGGCCAACCCGGGCAGCACCTGCTCGGTGAGGTAGGCGGTGGAGGAGAACGGGTGGCTGAGGAAGCCGTCCGCCACCGCCCCGGCGGTGCGGGTCATCAGCGGCCCGACCCCCGCCAGCAGGATCCGGGGCACCCCGCCCGGGACGGGGTCGGGCGAGAAGACCGGCGTCATCAGCGTGTGGCGGTAGAACTCGCCGCGGAACCGCAGCCGTTCACCGGTCTGCCAACTGTGCCAGATCGCCCGCACCGCGTGCACGTACTCGGCCATCCGCGCCGCCGGGCGGTCCCAGGGCATCCCGAAGCGCTTCTCGATGTGCGGCTTGACCTGTGAGCCGAGCCCGATGACGGCCCGTCCGCCGGAGGCCGCGTGCAGTCCCCAGGCCTGGTAGGCCAGCGTCATCGGGGTCCGGGCGAAGGCCACCGCGATGCCGGTGGCCAGTTCGATCGACTCGGTGCGGTCGGCGGCCCGGGCCAGCTGCAGGAACGGGTCGTACGCGGTCTCGGCGACCACCAGCCGGTCCATGCCCCGGCGTTCGGCCTGCTCGGCGGCGTCGAGGATGCCGGCCGGGTGCCCGGAGGCGGTGGCGTCGAGGCGGAAGGCGGCGGGTCGGTCCATGCTGGTGCTCCTGGTCACGGGGCCGGCGGGCGGCGCCTTCTGCGGTGCTGGGCTGCTGTGCTGCTGTGGCGCGGTCCTGCGGTGGTGCGGTCCGCCCAGCCTGCCACGCCGTCACCGGCCCGCCGACCCGCCCTCCCCCGCGAACAGCCCGTCCAGGTGCCGGTCGACGGCCGTGAGCGCCGCCTCCGGCCCGACCACGCTCAGCTCCAGCAGGGTGGTGAACCCGGTGAGCGCGAGCAGCAGGTCGGTCTCCACCACGGGATCCCGGTCGGCCCCGATCAGCCCGTCGGCGATCGCCTGCCGGACCACCTGCTCGACCGTCCCGCGGCCCTGCAGCAGACCGCTCCGGGCCCGGGCGCGGACCTCCTCGTCGTGCAGCGCCTCCAGCACGTAGGCGGCGCTCATCCGGCTGGTCACCCGGGAGTCGGCGTGCAGTGGCAGCAGTTCGACCAGCAGCGCGCGCAGCACCGCGCGCGGGTGCGGCCGTTCGCCCAGCTCCGACAGCGCCCGCTCGACCCGCCGCCCGCTCTGCTCCCCGGCCAGGTCCATCGCGAAGCCGAGCAGCTCGGCCCGGGAGCCGAAGTAGTGCTGCAGCTGCCCCAGCGAGATCCCGGCCTCCTGCGCCACCTCGCGCAGCGTCAGGTGCCGGGCCCCGCGCCGCTCCACCACCCGCCACAGCGCGCGGGCGATGGTCTCGCGCCGCTCCTGGTGGTCCACCTGCTTGGGCATGGCCCGGCCCTCCTCCCAGACTCCTCCGGCTCTCCCGGCGTTTCCCCATACGCTTGACATAATACAGGTGACCGATAACGCTGAGGGCATTCCGAGGGAGGAGTGCCCACATGCTCGTGCAGCCCGTCGCCCACACCACCGAAGGAACCCTCCGCGGCCGCCTCGACCGCGGCCTCGCGGTCTTCCGCGGCGTCCCGTACGGCCGGCCGCCGGTCGGCCCGCTCCGCTTCGCCGCACCCGTCCCGCCCGAACGCTGGGACGGCGTCCGCGACGCCTTCGAGTTCGGCCCCGTCGTCCCCCAGTCCGGGCCGCTGACCGCCGAACCGACCACCGGCACCGACTGGCTGACGCTCAACGTCTGCACCCCGGACCCGGGCACGGCCGGCCTGCCGGTGCTGGTCTGGATCCACGGCGGAGGCTTCATGGCCGGCACCGCCGGCGACCCCCTGTACGACCCGACCGAGCTGGCCCGGGCCGGGCTGGTCGTGGTGGCCGTCAACTACCGGGTGGGCGCGGAGGGTTTCGCCCTCCTCGACGGCGTCCCGGCCAACCGGGCCTTCCTCGACCAGGTCGCCGCCCTGGAGTGGGTCCGGCGGAACATCGCCGCGTTCGGCGGCGACCCCGACCGGGTCACCGTCGCCGGACAGTCCGCCGGCGCCTCCTCGGTCGCCGCGCTGCTCACCATGGACCGGGCCCGCGGCCTGTTCCGGCGGGCCGTCGCCCACTCCGTCGGCGGCAACCTCGCCACCCCCGCGCTGGCCGCCGAGGTCACCGCCGCCCTGGCGAAGCAGGTCAGCACCGCCCCCACCGCCGCCGCCCTCGCCGAGGTCGACCCCTGGCGGCTGGCGGCCGCGGTCACCGAACTGAACGCCACCCTGCCCGAGCACCTCCCCCGCTGGGGGCGGCTCGCCCAGACCGGTGTCACCACCGTCCCGGTGGTCGACGGCGAGGTCCTCACCGAGGAGCCCTGGACCGCCCTGGCCGCCGGACGGGCCGCCGGCACCGAGCTGCTGGTCGGCCACACCCGGGACGAGTTCCGGCTGTTCGCGGTGCTGGCCGGCCGGCACGGCGGCTTCACCGAGCCGGAGGCCCGCGCCGCCCTCGACCAGCTCGCCCCGCGCCCCGCCGGCCCGGACGCCTACCGCGCCGCCCTCCCCGGCGCCACCCCCGAGGACCTGCTCACCGCCGTCACCTCCGACGCCCTGTTCCGGATGCCCTCGCTGCACCTCGCCGAGGGCAACGCGGCGGCCGGCGGCACCTCGTACCTCTTCGAACTCGCCTTCCCCGCCCCCGGCATGGACGGGCTGTTCGGCCCCTGCCACGGCCTGGACGTCCCGCTCGCCTTCGGCACCCTGGACAGCCCGTCGGCCCGGCCCTTCCTCGGCGAGCCGCCCACCCCGGAGACCGTCGAGGTCTCCCGGGAACTCCGGCAGGCCTGGATCGACTTCGTCACCACCGGCGACCCCGGCTGGGCCCGGTACGAGCCACAGCAACAGCTCACCCGGGTCCTGGACGCGCCCTCGGAGACCGTCCGCTACCCCGAACAGGCCTCCCGCACCATCTGGGCGGGCCAGGGGCCGACCGCCTTCGACCTGACCTGAGCCCCGTCGGCGGGCCCGGACCGGTCGAAGCCGGTCCGCGCCCGTCCCGCCCCTCCCTTCCCACCCTCGGTCAGCCCTTGCACACCCCGAGCGGCACCAACCGGGCGACCGGCCGGGCCAGGCCGGCCGCCTCGGTGGTGACGGCCACCGCGTCCACGTCCTTGTACGCCTCGGGCGTCTCCTCGGCCAGGGCGCGCAGCGAGGCGGGCCGGACCGCGACCCCGCGCGCCTCCAGCTCCTCCCGCAGCCGCTCGCCGCGCACCATGCGCAGCGCCTGGTGGCGGCTCCACACCCGTCCGGCGCCGTGGCAGGCCGAGCGGAAGGCCTCGTTGCCGGGCAGCCCGACCATGACGTACGAGGCGGTGCCCATCGTCCCCGGCACCAGCACCGGCTGCCCGGCCCCGGCCAGATCGGCGGGCAGCTCCGGGTCCCCGGGCGGCAGGGCGCGGGTGGCGCCCTTGCGGTGCACGCAGAGCCTGCGCGGCGCGCCGTCCACCTCGTGGGTCTCCAGCTTGGCGAGGTTGTGCGAGACGTCGTAGACCAGCTCCAGCCCGACGCCCAGCGCGGTGGCGAAGGCCCGCCGGGCGGCCTCGGAGAGCAGCTGCCGGTTGGCCCGGCCGTAGTTGGCCGCGGCGGTCATCGCCCCCAGGTAGGCCCGGCCGCGCGCGGAGTCCACCGGGGTGCAGGCGAGTTGGCGGTCCGGGAGCTCGATCCGGTGGTGCTGCAGCTCACGGTCCATGGCCCGCACGTGGTCGGTGCAGATCTGGTGCCCGAGGCCGCGCGAGCCGCAGTGGATCATCACGCAGACCTGGCCCGCCCGCAGCCCGAACGCGGCGGCGGTGGCCGGGTCGTGCACCCGGTCGACGGCCTGCACCTCCAGGAAGTGGTTGGCCGAGCCCAGACTGCCGACCTGGTGGAGACCCCGCTCGACGGCCCGGGTGCTCACCTCACCGGGGGCGGCGCCGGGCAGGACGCCGTGGTCCTCGCAGCGCTCCAGGTCGCGCGGCACCCCGTGGCCGTGCTCGACGGCGTACCGGGCCCCGCCGAGCAGCAGCTCGTCCAGCTCCTCCGGCCCGGACAGCTGCCACAGGCCGCCGCGGCCGAGCCCGCGCGGGACGGTCCGGTCCAACAGGTCCATCAGGCGGCGGATCCGCTCGGCGTCGAGCTCCTCCCGGGCCACCCCGGCGGCGAGCAGCCGGACCCCGCAGGAGATGTCGAAGCCGACCCCGCCCGGCGAGACCACCCCGCCCCGCTCGACGTCGGTCGCGGCGACCCCGCCGATCGGGAAGCCGTAGCCCCAGTGCACGTCCGGCATCGCGTAGGAGGCGCGGACGATCCCGGGCAGCGCGGCCACGTTGGCGACCTGCTCCAGCGCGCGGTCCCCGGTGTCCTGCGGCAGCAGCGCAGCGGTCGCGAAGACCACGCCCGGCACCCGCATCGGCGGGCGCGGCTCGATCCGCCAGCGACAGCGACCGGCCTCGACCAGTGCGATCTCCACCTCGCTCACCCCACTCACCCGGCTCACCTCGGCTCACCCGTCTAGACGTCGATGGTGGCCGCGCAGGCCCAGCCGCCCGGCCCCTCGGCCAGTTCCAGGCCGTGCAGCGAGACGGCCTTCGGCACCGAGCCGACCGGCGCGACGGTGGCGGTGTCGACCATCCGGAAGCGCACCTCGACGCCGAGGGCGCCGTCCAGGCCCCGGATCGGTCCGAGCGCGAGCGCGAGGGGCAGTTCGCCGTCGGCGTCCATCCGGTAGATGACCTCCTCCAGGACGCCCGCGAGCAGGTCCGGCCCGCTCGCCGCGAGCACGGTGCAGGCGCGCTCGCCGACGACCCGCGCCCCGGACAGGTCGGCGAAGCCGCCGACCACGGCGTGCACCAGCTCGCCGATGCAGCCCTCGGCCGTCGGCGCCCACGCCTCCACCCGCAGGTCCGCCGTGTGCGGCACGCTCCGGTGGCCGCGCCCGGACCGCCCGGCGGGCCGGGGACCGTCCACGACCGACGCCTCCCGCACCCCCTGCCGTCCTCCCTCCAGCCTGGTCCCGCGACCGGGCCGGAGGCAACCGGGATCAGGGACGATCAGGACCGGCGGCGATCAGGACCGGGGCACGGCCGGCACCGGGGCGCGGCCGGCACTCCGTCGGTGGGCGAGCCAGATGCCCAGCACGGCCAGCCCGGTCACCGGCCAGGTCGAGACGGACAGCGGGCCCGCGAGCAGCGGGTCGACCACCCGGCCCGACACCACCCGGGTGAGCGGAAGCGTGAACTCGTTGAGCGACAGGTGCGCCGCGACGGCCGCCCACACCGACCCGGTGGACAACCGGATCGAGGCGATCACCGTTCCGAGCAGCATGGCGGTCACCACGGCCACGGGCACGCCCAGCAGCACCGAATGGCCCGGATAGCTTCCGCCGAGCGCCGTCATCGGCACGTGCCACGCCCCCCAGATCGCGCCGCCGAGCAGCAGACCCCGCATCCTGCCGAACCGGAGCAGTCGCGGCAACAGGTAGCCCTGCCAGCCGAGTTCCTCACCGAAGTACAGCGGAACGGACAGCACCGCGCTCAGCACCAGCGGCAGCACCTCGGCCGGCCCCGGCAGGTGCGCGGGGTCGTACCAGCCGACCAGCGCGGCCAGGGTCAGACCGGCGGCGGTGAGGCCGAGCGGGATCGTCAACGCGACCGCGACCGAGCGGAGTTCGTGCCGCCACGGGTTGGCCCTGGCGAGCCCGAGGTCCCGCGCGGCGCGGCGCGGCCCCCGGCCGCGCGCCGTCGGTCCGAACGCCGTCAGGCCGAACGCGGTCAGCGCGGGCACCAGCATCATCAGGACCATGCACAGCGCGGCCAGCCGGGGCGTCCCCTGCCCGGCGCTGGTCCGGCGCAGGCCGTCCGCCCAGAGCGGGACCATGGTGATCCAGGCGCCGACGAAACTGATCGTCAGGAAGAGCGGGAGCTCGGCGCGGTGGCGTCCCGTGGAACCCGCCGCACCCGCCGAACTCGTTGAACTCGCCGCACTCGTCGCACTCGTGGAACTCGTCGTACTCGTCGATTTCATGGCCGTGACGCTACGAACCGCGGGCCGACCCGGGCGATCGCGCAGGCCCGTCGATCAATGGTGTAGCACGCTCCACTGCGTCGGGGGCCGCGGAGCGGCAAGACTGGTCGGCGTGAACCAATCGTCGACAACGCGGGCGCGGGCAGCGCGTTCCGCCCGGGCCGCCGGGTACTGCGCGACCGCGCTCGGCCAGGCACTGGCCCTGGCCGTGCTGGTGCCCGTCCTGATCTACTCGGCCGTCCTCTGCCTGGTCGGTGCGGGACTGCTCGTCCTGCCGCACGAACTCCGGCTGCTGCGCCGGCTGGCCGACCGCGAACGCACCCGGCTGGGACGGTGGGCGCCGGCCACGCCGCCGGCCGGACCGCACGCGCGCCGGCGCCTGGTGACGGTGCTGTCGGATCCGGCGACCGGCCGGGACCTGCGGTGGGCAGCCGCCACGGTGGTCGTCGGCACGGCGCTCGGGCTGCTCGGCACGGCGCTGTTCCTGTTCCCGGCGGCCGTGCTCGTGCTCGGCTGTCTGTGGTGGCTGTTCCCCGCGGACGATCCGATCAGGCTGATCCTGAACATCCCGATCGACAGCTGGGGATCGGCGGTCTACGCCGGTGTGCCGCAGTTGGCGCTCAGCGTGCTGCTCGCGCTGTTCGGCCCGCCGCTGCTCGCCCGGCTGGCGGCCTCCGTGAGCCGGTGGCTGCTCGCCCCCTCGGCCGCCGCGGTGCTCGCCGAGCGGGTGTCGACGCTGGACCGGACCCGCACCGGGGCGCTCGACGCGCACGGCGACGAACTGCGCCGCATCGAGCGTGACCTGCACGACGGCACCCAGGCCCGGCTGGTGACGCTGGCCATGCAACTCGGACTCGCCGAAAGGACGTTGGGCAAGGACCCGACCGCCGTCGGCCCGTTGCTGACCCGGGCCCGGGAGGGCGCCGAGGAGGCGATGGTCGAGCTGCGCGACGTGCTGCGCTCGGTCTACCCGCCGATCCTCGCCGACCGGGGCCTCGCCGGTGCGATCGCGGCGGTCGTCGCCCGCTGCCCGGTGCCCGCCACCGTCGAACTCGGCACACCTGGCGAACTCGGCACACTCGGCGGACTCGGCGACGTGCCGGCGCGGACCGAGGTGGCCGTGTACTTCGCCATCACCGAGGCGCTCACCAACGCCGCCAAGCACTCCGGGGCCGGATCCGTCGCCGTCACCCTGGCCCGGACCGGTGACACGCTCCGCGCGGAGATCACCGACGACGGCTGCGGCGGCGCGGCCGAGGGCGGCGGCACCGGGTTGCGCGGCATGCGGCAGCGCGTCGAGGCGGTCGACGGCACGCTGCGGGTCCAGAGCCCGTCCGGCGGCCCCACCCTGATCACCGTGGAGTGCCCGTGCGGATCGTGATCGCCGAGGACAACGCGCTGCTCGCGCAGGGGCTCACCGCACTGCTGGAGGCCCTGGGGAACCAGGTGCTCGCCACCACCGGGGACGCCGAGTCCTTCGTGGCGGCCGCCGTCGACCACCGGCCGGACGTGGCGATCGTGGACGTCCGGCTCCCGCCGTCCTTCACCGACGAGGGCATCAGGGCCGCGCTGCGCGCCCGGGAACGGATCCCCGGCCTGCCGATCCTCGTCCTCTCCCAGTACGTCGAGGACACCTACGCCCGGGAACTCCTCGACGACGGCGCCGGCGTCGGCTACCTGCTCAAGGACCGGGTCGCCCGCGTCGACGACTTCCTGGAGGCGCTCCACCGCGTCGCGGCCGGCGGCACCGCCCTGGACCCCGACGTGGTCCGGCAGTTGCTCGCCACCCGCGGCAACCCGCTGTCCCGGCTGACCGAACGCGAACGCGAGGTGCTCGCCATGATGGCGCAGGGGTACGGGAACTCCGAGATCGCCGATCGCCTGGTGGTCACCGAACGGGCCGTGCACAAGCACGTCGGGAACATCTTCGTGAAGCTCGACCTCCCGCCCGAGGACAGCGGCGACCGGCGCGTCCTCGCGGTCCTCACCCACCTCGGAGCCCCCCAGCGCCGGGCTCGCCGACCGTAGAACGACGGTCAGAGGGACGACAGGTACGCGGTGGCCAGCTCGGGCCTGGCCAGCCAGGCGGCGTGGTCGCCGGGCTCGGCGTAGGTGTTGGCGAGGCGGCGGGCGACCGCCGGGTGCTCGGCGGCGGCCGCGAAGACGCCCTGGAGGTGGTCCGGCATGGTGAGCACGGCGGCGGTGAACTCGACGGCGTGGCGGGCGTGCTGCTGCCAGAACCGCTCGGCGGTGCGGCACATCCAGTCCGCCGTGAACGGGGCGTCGCCGTGTTCACGGATCGCCCGCCGGTACGCCTCGGCCGCCCGGGCGGCGCCGTTGGCCCCCTGACCGGTGATCGGATCGTTGACCACCACCGCGTCGCCCAGGCCCAGGACGTGCACGGCGTCGACGCCGGAGCCCAGTTCGGCGACCGGGCGGCGGACCGTCGGGGTCACCGCGCCCGAGAGCCCGGCACCGGGGTCGGTCGGCTCGGCGTCCCGCCAGAGCTCCGCCTCCCAGGGCAGGTACTCGGCCAACAGGGCGCGGATCCGGTCGAGTTGGGCGCCGACGGCGGGCCCGTCGCCGAACACGTCCAGCGGGCCGCCGGGCAGCGCCTCCCAGAGCAGGATGTCGCACGGGCCGGAGAGCGTCAGGGCGGGCTGGAGGTAGAGCTCGCCCAGGCCGGGCAGGGCGTGCATCCGGGCCCGGGGCCCGGCGGCCGGGTCGGGCGCGCCGACACCGTGGGCGTACAGACAGGACAGCGCGCGCTGCGGCCGGTCGAAGGGCGAGCGGGCGGGGTCTCGTTCGAAGATCCCGGCCAGGTCGCCGCGCCCGGCCGCGACCACGGTCAACTGGTGCCGCCGGGCCAGTTCGTGCAGCCCGGCCCGGTCCAGCGAGCGGTACTCGACCCGGCCGCCGCGCTCGGCGAGCAGCTCCAGCCAGCGGGCCAGCTTGATCCGCTGGTCCACCGACTGGGCGGGCTCGTCCAGGGTCATGGTGAACTCCAGCGCGCGGGTGGCCGGCGGGGCCACCAGCGTCGCCTCGACCGAGTCCACCGCCGGGGCGTCGCCCGCCCACAGGTCCAGCCCGGCCGCCGCCTCGATCCGCAGTGCCGGACCGAACATCGCCTGGGTGGACAGCACCCGCCCGCCCCGCACCCGCTCCGGAGTGCGCTCGGCGACCAACGTCACCTCGTACCCGTCGGCCACCAGCCCGAGCGCGAGTTGCAGGCCGGCCTGGCCCGCTCCGACGACGGCGATCCGGCGCATACGGCGGCCTCCCGGTGGTCGGAGAGTGTGGTGAGAGCGCGTCAAGCACGCACACTAGCCGAGTCGCCGGGCCACGGGCAGGGGCCCGACCGGATCGGCGGCACCCGGGCGCGAGTTCCACCCGGGCGCCGCCGGCCCGGGCGCTCAGCCGCGCAGGTGCGAGGTGAGCAGCCGTACCACGGCGTCCAGTTGCTCCGCCACGTAGAAGTGCCCGCCCGGGAAGACCCGCAGGGTGAAGCCGCCGGTGGTGTGCTGCTCCCACGGGGCCATGTGCTCGACCGTGGCGTTGGCGTCGCTCTCCCCCACCAGGGCGGTGATCGGCTGGGGGACGACGGCGTCCGGCGCGGCCCGGTAGGTCTCGATGGCGGTGTAGTCGGCCCGCAGCGCCGGGATGATCAGCTCACGCAGGGCGGGCACGTCGAGGATCCGCTCGTCCGTCCCGCCGAGCCGGATGATCTCGTCCAGCATGCCGTCGTCCGACAGCGTGTGCACCGCGGTGTCCCTGGGCATCGAGGGCGCCCGGCCGGCGGACACGAAGAGCCGCTCGGGCCCGGCCAGGCCGTCGCGGGCGAAGCAGCGGGCGGTCTCGAAGGCGACCGCCGCGCCCATGCTGTGCCCGAAGAAGTGGATCGGCCGGTCCACCCACTCCCGCAGCTCCCGGTAGATCTGCTCGGCGAGTTCGGGCACCGAGTCGATCGCCGGCTCCGCGAAGCGGTTCTGCCGGCCCGGGTACTGGACGGCGAGCACATCGGCGTACGGCGCCAGCGCCTTGGCGTACTCCATGTAGTAGCCGGCCGAGCCCCCGGCGTGCGGGAAGATCACGATCCGGGCGGGAGCGAAGTCGGACGGGTTGAACCGGCGGAACCACGGGTTGTCGACGGCTGCGCTGCTGGGCATGCGGGGTGTGACCTCTCTCCGTGACGGACTCTGCTCGCCCCAGTCTCGCAGTGCGGCCACCGTGCCGGGGACGGGTACGGCCTGCGACCTGGATCACCCGGCCCGGCCACCCCGGCCACCCCGGCCACCCCGGCCGCGCGCCGCCGCTGCGGTCCTGCGGTGCTCAGTCCTCCGCCGCACGGTTCAGCAGGGCCTCCCAGGGGTCGACCCCGGTGTCCGGCTCGGTGACCCAACCCGCCGCCACTGACAGTCGGCGGGCGGATCGGCCGGTACGCAGGTATGCCGATCCGCCGTCCGGGACGATCATCGTCCTGGTAGAACTGGGGCGGTGAAGATCAAGGGCGTCACCTACGACATCGGCACCCCGACCGTCGACGGCTCGGTCACCCGACCGGACCTCGCCGCGGCCACGATCGAGCGGGAACTGACCGCCATCGCGGAGGAGTTGCACTGCACTGCGGTACGGATCACCGGTGACGACGTGCCCGGACTGCGGCTGGCCGCGCGGACGGCGATCGGGCTGGGCCTGGCGGTGTGGCTCTCCCCCATGGCGCCGAACGCCGACGAGGCGACCACTCTGGCGACGATCGCCGCCGCGGCCGAGGTCGCCGGGGAGCTCCACCGCGCGGGCGGCGACGTCACCCTGGTCGTCGGCTGCGAGCTGACCCTCTTCATGGCCGGCCTGGTCCCCGGCGCCGACATCCCCACCCGGCTGGCCGCGCTCGCCGACCCGCTGGGCTGGCCGCCGGAGTTCTTCGCGGCGGGCCCGCCGCCGGTGCGGTTCAACGCCCTGCTGGCCACCGCGGTCGCGACGGCCCGGCAGCACTTCACCGGCCCGGTCGCCTACGCCGCCGGACTCTGGGAGGACGTCGACTGGACGCCCTTCGACCTGGTGGCGGTGGACGCCTACCGGGACGCGGGCAACACCGACACCCTCCGCACGACCCTCGAAGAGCTCCACCGGCACGGAAAGCCGGTGGTCGCCGCCGAGTTCGGCTGCGCCACCTTCACCGGCGCGGAGGCCCACGGCAGCGCCGCCTGGACACTGGTCGACCGCTCGGACGGAACGCGTCGGCCGCGCACCGGCCTGGTCCGGGACGAGGAGGCCCAGGCCCGCGAACTGACCTCGCTGCTCGACCTGTTCACCGCCGCCGGACTGGCCGGCGCGTTCGTCTTCACCTATGTGACCCCCTCCTACCCCACCACCGACGATCCGGCGGCGGACCTCGACACGGTCGGCTACGGTCTGGTCCGCTCCTGGCCGGACGGCCGCACCACGTCCAAGGCCGCCTTCACCGCCGTCGCCCACGCCTACGCGGCGACCCGGACGGACTGACCGCCCCCGCCCACCCGCCCGGTGGCCGCCGACCACTAGGCTGACGCGTCGTCAAACGAGCGGGAGCGCGGGCATGGCCGAGGCTGGGCGGACGTACACCGAACTGGTGCTGGACGGGCTGGCGCGGGATCCCGGGCGGACGGCCCTCCATCACGGCGGGACGGCGCTGACCGCCCAGGAGTGCCTGGACTCGGTGTGCCGGATGGCCCGCGCCCTGGACCGGGCCGGGCTGGGGCGCGGCGACGGGGTCACCGTGTTCGCCGGGAACACCCCGGAGGCGCTGCTGGTACGACTGGCCGCGAACCTGCTGGGCTGCCGGGTGGCGATGCCGCACCCGGACGCCCCCGTCGCCGACCTGGTGGCGCTGACCGCGTTCGCGGACACCACGGCGCTGGTGTTCGATCCGGTCCGCTGCGCCGCGGCGGCCCGGGCGGTGGCCGTCGCGCTCCCGTCCGTCGGCCTGCTCTCCCTCGGCCCGACCCCGTTCGGCCCGACCCCGTTCGACGGGTCTGCGCTCGGCACCGATCTGCTGGAACTCGCCGCGGCCTGCTCCCCCGCCCCGCTGGAGCCGCGCTGCCGCCCCGAGGAGGTGATGGCCGTGCGGTTCACCAGCGGCACCACCGGGCGACCGAAGGGCGTGCTGCGCCGCTTCGCCCGGCCGCCCCGGCCCGCGCTGCTGTCCGGGTCCTGCTTCCTGCTCTGCACCCCGCTCAGCCACGGCGGCGGAACCAGCGCCGACCTCGCCCTGGCAGCGGGCGGCACGGTGGTGCTGCAGGAGGGCTTCGCCGCCGAGGAGGTGCTGGCGGCCGTCGAGCGGCACCGGGTGTCCCGGGCGTACCTGCCGCCGCACCTGCTCTACCGCCTGCTGGACCACCCGCTGCTGGCCGAGACCGACACCGGGAGCCTGCGCCGGGTCGGCTACACCGGCTGTCCGCCCTCGCCGCGCCGGCTGGCGGAGGCGACCCGGCGGCTGGGCCGGGTGCTGCACCAGACCTACAGCCTGACGGAGTGCGGGCCGGTCACCCGGCTGAGCCCCGACGAGCACCTGGACCCGCGGCTGCTGACCACCGCCGGGCGCCCGTACCCGGACACCGAGGTGCGCGTGCTGGACGAGGAGGGCGTGCCGCTGCCGCCGGGACGGACCGGGGAGATCTGCGTCCGCACCCCGACCGCGATGGCCGGTTACTGGCGCGACCCGGAGTCGACCGAGCGGGTGCTGCGGGACGGCTGGCTGCACACCGGCGACCTGGGCAGTCTCGATGTGACGGGCTATCTGACCGTGGCCGGTCGGCGGGACCCGATGGCGATCGTCGAGGGGCACAATGTGTTCCCCCACGAGGTCGAGGAACCGCTGCGGAGCCACCCGGACGTCCGCGACGCGGTGATGTTCGCCACCGCCGCCCCGGACCGTCTGGAGCGGGTGCACGCGGCGGTGACCGTCGGCCCGCACTCCCGGGTGACGGCGGACCACCTGCGCCACTGGGCCCGGGAGCACGGGGACGCCCGGTGCACCCCGGACAGCGTCCTGATCCTCCCGGCGATCCCGTTGGACGGACTCGGCAAGCCGGACCTGCGGACGCTCCGCGCCCTGGCCACGGAGCGAGCTGAAGGACGGGTCGAGGAGCACGCCGCCACCGCGACCCCCACGGGGGCGCGCAAGGGAGCGTGACACGCCCCTCCGCTGCTTCGAGCGCCCACTCGGGCCACCTGTCGCACCGCGACCGGCGGGCATACCGACCGTGGGCACTCGACCGTGCGGGCCGAGCTGCCGATACACCCGGCGGCGCTCCCTCGCACCGTCCCCAGGAGGCACTCCCTTGACCTGGCTCCGCGTCCTGACCGCACTGGGCATCCTCGCCCTGGCGGCCAGTGCCCTGCTCGTCTTCGCCCTGTGCACCGCCACCGCCCGGGGGGAGCGCTCCTCCGCGGGCACGCCGCCCGACCTCCGGAAGGACGCCGAGGGCAGCGGCCTCTTCCAGCGGACGGGCGGCGACGGCTGAGGTCGGCTCAGCCCTCCGTGACGTCGTCCGGGCGGACCTCGATGTGGTCGGCCGCGAGGTCGACCGCCACCCGGTGCTCCATGCCGAGCGCCTCCAGGAACTTGACCGGCAGCTGCACCCGCCCGGTGCGGTCCAGCATCACGTACTCGCGCTCGTTGACCGACTCCTCGCCGTGCTCGTCGGTCACGGTGCGGCGCAGCACCTCGCTGCTGGTCCGGCCGTCCCGGATGGCCACCGTGCGGCGCACCTCGCCCGCGACCATCGGGTCGTGGGTGACGATCACGACCGTGGTGCCGAGCTCCCGGTTGACGGTGCGGAAGGACTCGAAGATCACCCCCGCGGTCTCGGAGTCCAGCTCACCGGTGGGCTCGTCGGCGAGCAGCACCGGCGGGTTGTTGGCCATCCCCACCGCGATCGCGACCCGCTGCTGCTGGCCGCCGGAGAGCTCGCTGGGTCGCCGGTGGGCGAGGTCCCCGATCTCCAGCGCCTCCATCAGCTCGGCCACCCGGACGGCCTGCTGCTTGGAGCCGACCGCCCCGGAGCGGCGGCCGCGCAACTGCATCGGCAGGGCGATGTTCTCGGCGGCGGTCAGGAACGGCAGCAGATTGCGGGCGGTCTGCTGCCAGATGAAGCCAACCACCTCGCGCCGGTAGCGCAGCCGCTCCTTGGCGGACATCTCCAGCAGGTCGCAGCCCGCGACGGTGGCGGTGCCGGCGGTCGGTACGTCCAGCCCGGCGAGGATGGTGAGCAGGGTGGACTTGCCGCTGCCGGAGGCCCCGACCAGGGCGACCAGGTCGCCCTGCTGGATGGTCAGCTCCAGGCCCTGCAGCGCCTGGACCTCGATCCCCTCCGCGCTGAAGATCCGTACCAGCCGGTCGCAGACGATGGCCGCGCCCGCTCCGTACGCCTTGGGCGAGGCGGCGGCGAGGGCCCGCTGCCGGAGCTCCTGGAGGCTGGGGGCCTCGGCGGTCGGCTGCTCCTGGGAGATGCTCTTCACCGCTGGTCTCCTGTCTCGACGGTGTGAACGAGGTGAACGGTCCGGCCGGTTCGGCCGGCCCGGCTGATCGGCACGGTCACGGCCCGTGCCACTGGTCCCGCTGTCATGCCTGCTCCCCCGCCCGCAGTTCGGTGGCGATCTGGCGCCGGCCGGCGACCAGCGTCTCCACCACCACCCCGAGCCCGACCAGCAGGGCCAGGCCCAAGGTGGGCAGCAGCACCGGCAGCAGCGTGGGCGTGACGGCGTCCCCGACCTTGGCGCCGACCAGCGTCGAGATGTCGAAGGCACCGCCCAGCAGGGCGACCGCCAGCGCCGCGACCAGGCCGCCGCCGACCGCCGCCGCCAGGGTCTGCGGCAGCGCCTCGGTGACGATCAGCGCCAGCCCCTGACGGGGCCGCAGCCCCATGGTGCGCAGCCGGGCGAGCACGGCCGTTCGGTCGGGCGCGGCCCGGAACAGTGTCAGCAGCACGGCGAGCAGGGCGTACCCGGCCCCGGCCGCGGCCGCATACCAGAACAGGCGCTCGGCGGCGTGCTGCAGCGGGTCGTCGGCGAGCTGGGCGGTGGTCTCCCGGCTGCTGTGCACCGTGTATCCGGCGGGCAGCCCGTGGGTGGCCTTGCCCGCCGCCGCGGCGTTCTCCGCGATCAGCTTGGCCAGGCCGGTCGGCTGGGCACCGCCGTTGTTCCGCAAGGTCTCCCGGACCTGCTCGGGGTCGACGTCGCCGACGGCGAACCACTTGTTGGCCCGTTTGACGTCCGGCAGGCGCTCCCAGGCGGGACCGGCCGGGACGACGACGAACGGCTTGCCCGGGTCCGGCAGCGCCGGGGTGGCGGCGACGATCCCGGCCACGGTGGTGTGCAGGTCGTTGCCGTTGGGCGTGCGCACCGCGGCCGGGCCGGCGGCCAGGCGCTTGGCCAGGTCGCGGCTGAACAGGGCGGGCACCGGGGTGGTCTGGCCGCCCGGCGTGCCGGCCAGCTTCGCCGGGTCGAACTCGCCGACCCCGAGGGTCCGGGCGATCTCGGCGTAGGCCGTCGGCTCGACCACCACCAGGTAGGCCTCGGTGTAGTCCTGGTCGGCGCCGACGAAGCGGGCCTTGGGCTCGACCCAGGCCCCGGTCGAGGCCCGGACGCCCGGCAGGGCGGCGGCGGCCTTGGTGAACGACTCGGACAGGGTGCTGTAGTCCGGGAGGGACACGCTGATGTCCCCGCCGGTGGCGATGCGCGCGGCGCGGGCCCGGACGTGCTCGACGGTGTCCAGCACGGTGGCGCCGAAGCCGGTCGTGGTGACGGCGATCAGCAGCGCGAGCAGCGGCAGTACCGAGGGCCTGCGGCGGCCCGAGTTGTCCCGGGCGGCCCGGGCCAGCCCGAGGAAGCCGATCAGGCCGCGGCCCCGGCCGGCCAGCGCGGACAGCCAGCCGACCAGCACCGGTTCGACCCGGGCCAGCACCAGTCCGCCGGTGACGGCGAGCAGCAGCGGGGCGGCGACCAGCAGCGGGTCCAGCCCGGCGCCGGTGCCGACACCCCGGCGCCGGACCTCCGCCACGGCCGCGGCGGTGACCGCCAGCACGGCGAGTTCGCCGACCAGCCGGCGCCGTCCGCCGACCGTCCGGCGCCGCGACCACAGCAGGGCCGCGCGGGCCGGGAAGGCCAGCAGGGCGATCAGGGTCGCGATCAGGGCCGCCAGCACCGCGCGGTCCCACCGGGCGGTGGGCAGCAGCACCAGGGCGAGCACCGTGCCGAGTACGGCGGCGGGCAGGACGGTGACCGCGCCCTCGCCGATCAGCCGGCCCAGCACCCCGGTACGGGAGCCGCCGCGGGCCTGGAGCAGCCGGATCTCGGCGGTGCGCCGGTCGGTGCTGAGGGCGGCGGCCAGGAACAGCACCACGGTGGCGACGCCCGCGACACCGGCCGGGCCGATCGTGCTGAGCGGCAGCGAGGCCCGGTAGCGGTCGTCCGCCCGGCCGAGGAGGTCGGGTAGGAGCGAGGTGGTGTGCAGGTCGAGGCGGCCGGTGTCGTTGGCCATCGCGGTGGCGTCCCGGCCGGTCAGGAAGGAGCTGAGGATGGCGCGGGTGCGGTCCAGCTGATCGGCCTGCAGCGCGGAGGTGTCGATGGGCAGCCGCCAGAAGTTCTCGGCGTTCGACCCCCAACGGGCCAGCGCGGGCAGGCTGCCGCCGTCGACGAATCCGCTGGTCATCAGGTGTTCGTGCTCGGGGTCGGTGCGCAGACAGGCGCGGGCCGGGCAGCCGAGGTCGTCCCAGAACGGGTCCTGGGGGTCGTTGACCCGGTAGAGGCCGACCACCACGGTGGTCCGCGGGGTTCCCGAGCCCTCGAAGCCGTTGTCGATGACGTCACCGAGCTTGATGTGGATGGCCTCGGCGGCCGTCTTGCTGATCACGATCGGCAGCGGTGCACCGATCTTGCCGGGGGTCGGCCAGGTGCCGTCGGTGAGGGTGGCCCGGGCGGCCAGGTCGTGCAGGTAGAGCAGGCCGAGGGTCGGATCGGTGTGCTTCTCCGCGATCCGGAGGTACTCCGGATTGGCCATGCCCCGCTCGACCAGGGCGCGGGCTCCGTAGGCCTGGCCCGACGGGGCCATCGGCAGCTGCCGGCCGACCGTCTCGGTGACCTGCCGCTGCACCCGGTCGAGGTCGACGGCCTTGTCGTCCTCCATGGTCTTGGAGGTGGTCTGCAGGCTGGCCGCGTTGAGACCGGCCTGGCTGACGAACTCCCGGAGCGCCGTGTCCGCACCCCGGTCGGTGAGCCGGGGGAAGGCCGCCGCCAGGAACACGGTGACGAGGGCGAGGGCCGCCATCAGCACCGCGGCCAGCGGGTTCGCCCGCAGCCTGGTGCGGACCCAGCGCGCGGGGCGGTGGGCGGGACCGGGGCGGTGGGCGGAACCTGGGGTGGGCACGTGGGTGCCGGCCTGGGTGGTCACATCTCCTCCACGTGGCGCAGCCGGCTGGCCACGTCTCGACGGCGGCGTCCGATCAGGAAGGCCGACAGCAGCGGGGCGACCGCGATCGCGGCCGCGAACAGGACGGCCTGGCCGACGGGCAGTTCGATCAGGGCCTCGGGCATCGGTCGACGGGCGGCGGGCGTCAGCACGGCGAAGGGGACGATCAGGTGGACGAGCAGGGCTCCGAGGGCGAGCCCGACCGTCCCGCCGAGCCCGACCAGCAGCGCCTGTTCGGCCGCGACGGTCCGGGCGACCTGCTTGCGCGGTGCGCCCAGGGCGAGCAGCAACGCGGAGTCCCGGGCGCGCTCGTGGGCGGAACCGGCCACGGCGGCGACGAAGCCGATCGCGGCGAGCAGGGCCGTGACCACGGCGATGGCCATCAGCGCGTTCTGCGGGGCGGCGCCCACCGGGTCGCGGAGCATGCCTTCGGAGACCTCCTGGTCGAGCTGGACGTCCTGGGAACCGGGGGCGCCCCGCAGGGCGGCGGCGGCCTGGGCCGGAACGCGGTCGCCCGGCCCGGTGGCGGGCAGCCACCACTCGGCGTGGGCGGGCAGCACTCGGCCCTGCTCGGCCAACAGCCGTGCGGTGGTGGCCAGATCGATCACCAGGGCGTCGCGCCCGGTCGCCGGCACGGCCTGGACCACTCCGGTGATCTTGACCTGGAGCAGCGTCGCGGCGAACGGCGCCCGGATGACGTCCCCGACCCGGGCACCGACGAGGTTCAGGTAGTCCTGGGTGGCGACACCGGCCAGGACGTCCGGGACGATCGGCCCCGAGATGTGGAGGACGGCCCGCCAGGAGGTGTCGGTGCTGCTCCCCAGCCGGTAGCCGACGGTGAACAGCCGCCCGGTGTCGGCCGTTTCGGGCCGGACGGTGGCAAGCGGCAGGGTACTGGGGTCGGGCGGCGGTCCGTCGACCACACCGCCCCGCCAGGAGAGTCCGGCCGGTACCGGGACATCGGTCGCGGGTCCGTCGGCGGTGTCCGAGACGGCCAGCCGGTGGACGGCCACCTCGCCCGAGGCCCGGTCGCTGAAGGTGACGGTCGCTCCGATGAGGCTCAGCGGTGCGGCGACGGAGCCCGTCGGCGCATCGACCAGCGCGCTCAGCGGGGCCGAGGCACGCTGCTCCCCACCGGTGGCCGACAGCGCGGCGAACGCGACCTTGTGGACGTAGCCGAACCGGTCCTGCACCAGAAGCGTCAGCTCCGGCGGGACGACGGCCACCGGAGGCATGCCGGGGAACTGGGGCGTGGTGTCGAAGTCCTGTCGGATGGTCAGGTCGGCGTCGATCCGCAGCGGACGGCCGGGCAGCGGCACCCCGGCCGCCGCGCCGGTCGGCGCCGGTCGGGCGACCGTACCGAAGGTCTTCGCCCGGTCGGCCCCGCCGAGCAGGTCGTCGCGGAGCGGGACCCGGTCGACCAGGGCGGCGGTGTCCAGCGCGACCACCTGCCCGGTGCCGTTGGGCAGCGCCTGGTCCTCGCGGTTCACCGGAACCAGCCGGTCGCCGCCGGGCAGGGCGCCGTAGCGGCCGCCCTGACCCATCAACGTATTGTGCGAGCCGTAGATCCGCAGGCCGCCGGCCGTGTCGAAAGCGGCCTGGTCGTGCTGGGAGGCGGTCCAGGTGGCGTGCTGGCCGAGTGCCAGCACCCCGGTGGCGACGGCCATCACCAGCAGCAGCACCGGCCCGGTGGCGCGGGCGGGCTGACGGGCCAGCTGCCAGCCGACCATGGCCGGGCCGAGGCCACTGCCGCGGGCGGCCACCCGGGCACCCAGCCGGGCGACCAGCGGCAGCAGGCGCAGCACCACCAGGGTGCCCGCGCAGAGCGCCAGGGTCGGGGTGGCTACCAGCAGCAGGTCGACGCCGAGCTTGCCGGAGGAGTCGGTGGACAACCCGCCGCCGTACTGGGCGAGTTGCTGGTAGGCGAGCACCGCCAGGGCGAGCACCGCGAGGTCCCCGCCGTTGCGGGCGATGCCGGAGACCAGTGCCTGGCGGCGGCCGGCCCGGCGGCTCAGGGCGGCACCGGCGCCGCGCAGCAGGCTGGGCACGGTGGCCAGCACGATGCAGCCGAGGGCGCAGAGCACGGCCACCGGCCAGAGCGTCCAGTGCAGTCCGGTGTCCAGGGCGACCTGGTGGGAGCGGCCGAGGCCGGCCAGGACGCGGACCAGGAAGGGCGTGAGCAGGGGCGCGAACACCGCGGCCGGGAGGGCGAGCAGCACCGACTCCAGGGCGGTGAAGCCACCGAGCCGGGCACCGGAGGCGCCCCGGGCGGCGAGGAGTTCGTTCTCCCGCTCCTGGCGGGTGGCGATCAGTCGGACCACCAGCAGCAGGGCCGCCGCGGCGAGCACCGCGAGTTGCAGGGCGCCGATCAGCAGGGTGGACCGGGCGACCATCAGGCTGGCCGACAATTCGCTGACCAGGTCCGGCAGTTCGGTGGTGGCGGCGAGACCGGCAGTCTTCCGCAGATCGTCGCCCAGGCCCCGGGCCCGGGCACCGATGGCCTCGGCCTTGTCCTGGTCGACGCCCGCGAAGTCGGCGTCGAGCAGCCAACCGCGGCTGCTCTGCGGCAGACCGCCGGCGGTGAAGGCGCTCTGGTCGACCAGCATCGGGCCGAAGGTGGTGAAGCCTCCGGTCTGGACCTCATGGCCGCCGACCGGGTCGATGCGCCAGTACGGGGCGGACGGATCCACGGCTCGGTAGGCGCCGGTGATCCGGACGGTCAGCGGCGAGCCGTCGAACCGGTCGGCGAGTCGGACCTCCACGGGCAGCGCCTCGGCGGTCAGGCCGAGCCGGGTCAGCGTGGTCTGCGGGACGGCGACCTGCGGGGCCGCGGAACGGACCGGCCCGGTGGCGGCACCCGGCCAGGCCCCGGCGATCAGGCGCACCTGGGACCGGTCGAGGTCGGCGAGCACCGTCAAGTCGGCCTTGGCGGAACCGGACTGACCGCTCCCCGGGGCTCCAGTGGCTGGGGCTCCGGTGGCCGAGGATCCGGCCGCCGGGCTTCCGGCCGCCGAGCCTCCGGCCGCCGTGGCGTCGCCGCCCGGCAGACCGTAGGAGCGGCTGCGCAGCAGACTGTCGGTGCGTACCGGCAGATCGCCGAAGAGCTTCTGCCGGTAGGAGGCGAGTGCCTCCTCGTCCTTCTGCCGCTGGTCGAGGCCGTGTTCGGCGGTCACCACCACGGTGGTCCGGGCATGGCCCGCCCCCTGGAGCGCCTGCCGCAGACCGGCCTGACCGACGCTGCTGTTGAAGGTCACCAAGGCGGTCAGCACCGCCGTGGTGACCAGCACCGTCAACAGGACGGCAGCAGCCAGCGGCAGTCGCCCGCGCAGCCTGCGCACGACGAAGCCGAGCATCAAATTCCTCCCCCGGTCGCGTCCCCGGTCGCATCCCGGCCCCACCCATCGAACCGATCCGGGCGGACAGGCCACGGACGGACACCCCACGGGTACACCGGCGCATTGATCACCGGCATTCGGTCGCCGGATAGCGGACGATGCTGTCAGATTCGATCGGCGAACGGAAGGGACTTGCGCGAATCAAGTAAGCAATGAGCAAATTCCTTGCATTGGTAGCATCCCCACCCGGGGAAGAGTCTCTGAAATGCCATGCACACTTCACGATTCGGGCTTCATCGCACTCCTTTGACCTGGGAACCTCCTTTCCGTGAATTCTCCGATCGGGAAACTGAACCCGTGAAGCCATCACATCCGTTGGCCCGGACAGAACCGGACCGTCACCGCCCACAGGGGGACGCCGCATGACGCAACACCAGGCCGCCGACACCACCCTGACGACCACCGGCCCGATGGTGGCCGTGACCGATCTCCGGCGCAGCTTCGGCACCGGCGAGCGGACCGTCCACGCCCTGCGCGGCATCGACTTCTCGATCGAGCGGGGTGAACTCACCGCGCTCAAGGGCCGGTCCGGCTCCGGCAAGACCACCCTGCTCAACCTGGTCGGCGGCCTGGACGCGCCGACCAGCGGCAGCATCGTCCTGGACGGCATCGACCTCGGCGGGCTGGACGAGGACGGCCGGCTCGCCCTGCGGCGGGAGCGGATCGGCTTCGTCTTCCAGTCCTTCGGACTGATCCCGATGCTCACCGCCGCCGAGAACGTCGGCGTGCCGATGCGGCTGCGCAAGGTCGCGCCGGCCGAGCGCGAGGAGCGTGCCCACACCCTGCTGGCCCTGGTCGGCCTGGCCGACCACGCCAACCAGCGACCCGGCGAGCTCTCCGGCGGCCAGCAGCAACGCGTCGCGATCGCCCGCGCGTTGGCCAACGACCCCGGACTGATCATCGCCGACGAGCCCACCGGCCAGTTGGACTCGGAGACCGGCCGCTCGATCATGGAGCTGTTGCGGGCGGTGGTCCGCAGCGAGGGCGTCACCGTCCTGGTCGCCACCCACGACCCGACGCTGATGGGGCTCGCCGACCGGGTGATCGAGCTCCACGACGGTCGGATCGTGGAGCCGGAGTCGGAGCAGGCGGCGTAGCGGAGCAGGCGGCGCAGCGACGGCGGGCCGGGGAGGGCGGGCCAGGCGGGGGCGGACTCCCCGCCTTCCCGCGCCTTCTCCGGCTCAACGCACCGTCGGTCGCGGCTACGGTCGCGGCTCAACGCACCGTCGGTCGTGGCTCAGGTCCGGGGCGGTCTGATCGACTGGGCGTGGTGGAACACCTCCTCTCCGTCCCAATGCGCCTTCGTGCGCTGCAGTCTCGGATAGTTGCCCTTGTAGTAGAGCCTCGGGTAGGCCGGGTCGGGCTGGTCGGCCGTACCCAGATCGATGTCCGGATAGTTGACGTAGGCGCCGTCCGTCGTGGTGTCGATCTCCGGGATGCCGCCCGTGTCCCGGTAGACCTCCTGGTAGAGCCCGCTCAGGTATTCCAGGTGGTCGGCGTCCTCGGCCGGATCGGTCCAGTAGGTCTGGTACTGCAGCTTCATGATCGAGTCCCGCTGCGCCACGGCCGTCTCCTCGGGCCGGCGGGCGTTGATCCGGCAGCCGTAGGAGTCGATCTGCACCAGGGTCTTGCTGAGGTCCACCCCCGGGACGTCCCTGGTCAGCCAGTCCCAGAAGGTGGCGATCCGGTCCCGGCCGAACGGCTCGCGGTGGTAGGCCGATTTGTACTTGCCGCGCTGGTTGTCGCCCGAGGGGTTGAGCGTCATGGTCGCCTGGAACCAGGGCATCTGCCGCCGCTTCTCCGGGTACGGCAGGAACAGCCCGGCGACGCTGTGGGTCTGGGCCCTGGAGCGCGTCGCCATCCCCTGCTCGACGGCGGCCACGAAGTCGTCCAGCGGGGCCGGGTCGTCGCCGTCCCACTGACTGAACAGCACCACGTTCCCGTTGCTGCGGTGGGTCAGCTTGAGGATCGCGAACAACCCGTCGTAGACCGGCTCGCGCGGTCCGCTGTGCGAGGCCAGGAAGGCGCCGAAGTTGGTCAGCAGCGTCTCGAAGTCACCCGGCCGGTCGATCAGTTCGGCCCAGGGCCAGGCGACGCTGCTGATCCAGACCCGTGGCGGCGGCTCGGGCGCCCCGATCGCGAAGTGGTAGCGCAGCACCACCCCGAAGTTGCCCCCGCCACCACCGGTGTGGGCCCAGAAGAGGTCCTGCTCGGGCGAGCCGGCGGCGTCGTCCCGGTGCGCCCGCGTCACCGCCGCACCGCCCCGGACGGTGACCACGTCGACCTGCACGAGGTGGTCCACCGTCAGCCCGTGCCGGCGGGAGAGCACCCCGAACCCACCGCCGCAGATGTGGCCGCCCGCACCGACCGAGTAGCAGGACCCGGCGGGCAGCGTGACGGCGTGCTCCCGGAACAGCGTGGTGTAGACGTCCCAGTTGGTGGCGCCGCCCTCGACGCAGTACGTGGGCCGACCGAACTTGTCGGTCGCGGCCGCCACCCCGCGCATCGTGCTGAGGTCGAGGATCACACCCCGGTCGTTGTCGACGAAGCCCTCGTAGCAGTGCCCGCCGCCACGCACGGTCGGGCGCAGCCCGTCGTCCAGCGCCCGGCTCAACTCGGCCACCGCGTCGGCCTCGTCGGCCACCAGCCGAATCCGGGCGGGACTGCTGTGCCAGCGCTGGTTGAAGCCCTGGCTCAGCGTCCGGTAACGGGGATCGCCGGGCAGGACCGTCCGCCCGGAGAATTCGTGTCGCATGGCCTTCCCCCACTTTCTCTGGTCCGAGAGAGTTCGGCGAGCCGCACGCTAACACCCGTATTCTGCTTTGGGAATTCATTTACGAATTAGTGTGACAGTATGTCATTTCTGGTGCCCGATGGGCCCCTTGTCCGGATCGGGAGGAGTACCCGCCGGAGGTCGATTGTCAGTGGCACCGGATACGGTCCACGACAACTCGACGGAATCCGCTCCACCAGGAGGTTCGATGACGATCCACTGCCGCATTCTCCGCGCCCTCCGGCACCTCCGCCGGATGACACGGCCGTGGTGGCCGACGGTTCCGTCGGCCACCACGGTCCCGGCCTCGACGGCCGGGCGCCCGGGGGGAGGCCCCTCAGCCTCCGGGGAGCGACCCCCGGGTTCGAGGGGAGACCCCTCAGACCGCCGGGAAGATCTCGGCGTCGGGCTTGAGCAGCTGGCCCGGCTGCGGCGCGGTGCCGTCCACCAGGTAGCGGGTGACCAGTGTGTTCAGCGCCTTGCTGCGACCGACGGCGCAGTGCTCGATCGAGTCGACGCTGACCAGCACCGCGTTGCCCAGCTCCTGCTGCATCCGCTGGGCGAACTTGTACTGGGTGGCAGGGTCGTAGAGGTTGCCGATGACCATCACGGTGTTGGAGGTCTTCTTGTTCCAGGGGCCGCTGAAGCGCTCGGCGTCCCGGGCCGGGGCCGGCCAGCTGGCGCACGCCGGGGCGTCGAAGGCCTGGTAGCGGCCGAAGGTCGGCGCCTCCTTCTCCCACGCCTTGGCGACGTTGGCGAAGACCCGGTCGTTCGACGGGTACGGCTTGTCCTGGCAGTTGACGCCCATGTAGGAGTCGTCGGCGGTGTACTCGGAGTCGACCGGGGCCTCACGCAGCGCCCGCGGGAGGTTCACCGTGAGCTGGTTGGCCTCGTCCTCCGGGACGGTGGCCGCCGGGGCCATCAGCGCGGCCGCGGCCGGCTTGTGCAGCACCTGGTAGGTGGCCTGCAGCGACTTCGCCAGCGGAGCCAGCTTGGCCTGCGAGTACAGGGCGCCGGCCACCTCGCTGGTGAAGCTGCTCAGCGTCACCTTGGAGCCGTTCGCCAGTGTGATCGGGCTGGTCCGCAGGTGGTCGCGGAGCTCGTCGAACTTGGCGCGGGTGTCGCCCTCGCCGAAGGCGCAGCGCGGGGCGCCGGCGGTCTGGCAACGCTTCAGGAACTCGTCCAGGGCCAGCTCGAAGCCGCCCGCCCGCTGGCGGTCGTACTCCAGGCCGTTGTGCAGGCGCAGGTTGGGGTCGACGTTGCCGTCGACGATGATCGCGCGCACCTTGTTCGGGTACATCGCGGCGTACGTCGAGCCGATCAGGGTGCCGTAGGAGAACCCGGCGAAGCTCAGCTGGGAGTCACCGACGGCGCGGCGCATCCGGTCCAGGTCCCGCACCACGTTGATGGTCGACATGTGCTCGATCAGCGGGCCGGCGTTCTTGCTGCAGGCGTCGGTGTAGTCCTGGTCGGCGTCCAGAGTCTCGTTGACCTCGGCCTTGGTGACGGGCACGCCCACCATGCGGTTGTTGACCGCGTCGGCCTCTTCCTGGGTCTTGAAGCACTTGAGCGGGTTGCTCCGGGCCACGCCCCGCGGGTCGAAGCCGACCAGGTCGAACTTGGACTGCACCTCGGCGCCGAAGCGGGTGGTGGTCGCCCACAGGTAGCCGCTGCCGCCGGGGCCACCGGGGTTGAGGAACAGCGAACCGATCCGCTTCGACGGGTCGCTCGCCCGCCGCCGCATCATGGCGATGCCGACCTTCTCACCGGACGGGTTGTCGTAGTCCAGCGGAACGGGGTAGACGGCACAGTCGTAGCCACCGGGGTCCGGCTTGGTCGGGTCGGGGTTGCAGGGCTTCCAGTCGACGGGGTCGACCTTCGCCTCGGCGGCCGCCGCACCCGGGGCCTGGTCGAACGGCGCGGCCGACGCGGCCACAGCGGTTCCGGTGACAAGGGCGAGCGCGCAGGTGACCGCTCCGGCCAACGTGGATATGCGGGACAAGGAACCTCCTCCGTATTGAAAGGGCGGCCCCAGCCTGTCAGCCGGAGATCTCCGTGTGAAGACCTTGTGGCGGCGTAAATTATCCGATCGTCATGCCGCGTATGGTCGAAACATTCTGTGAATGAACCGACTTGACGGTTGATTGACCTGATGCTGGTTCAACCACTTCACCCGAAGGCCGGAGATCCCCAGCCGGCGGCACCTGGCCGGGCCGTCGGCTTCCGGCGCCACCCACACCCCGGGGTCGACCGCTATTCGGCGGCCGGCTGCGACAGGCCGTCCCCGGCTGCGCCCGGCGGAGCACCTCGCCGAGGCACAGCGCCATCAGGCCCACCCCTCGCGGCTGCGGATCGCCCCGGTACCTGCCATGATGCGCGATGGCACCACAACGAATCTGGGAGCGGGGCAAGTTGACTGAGATTCAGATACGGCTCGCCGGTCGCGACACGATCGGCGAGACCGCCGCCCTGTGGGAGTGGCTGCGCGAGGAGGACGAGTTCCGGGGGCGGGTCAGGGCGGTGACTCGGCCACCCGGCGCGGGCGAACTCGGCGGCGCCGTGGAAGTCCTGCAAGTGGCGCTGGGGACGACCGGCGCCGCGGGGGTGCTGGCCCGGTCGCTCACGGTGTGGATGAGGACCCGTCGCTCGGACGTGAAGATCACCGTGAGCCGATCGCCCGGGGGCGACACGACCACGGTCGAAGTGACCCACCTCGACCCGGGGAAGGTGGAGGAGGTCCTCCGCGCGGCACTCGACGGGACGCCCGAGCACGGGACGGACCTGGACACGACCGAAGCAGCCGACGCCGACGCGGACGGAACCGACGCAGGCGGAACCGACGCGGCGGGCTCCGACGCGGCGGGCTCCGACGGGGACAGAAGCGACGACGATGCCTGACCTGCCAGGCCTACCAGCCGGTCTGACCTCCAGGGCCATCCTGATCGGTACCACCACCTACCGCGACCCCGAATTCACCGAGCTGCCCGCCGTGGCCAGGAGCCTCGACCGAATGAGGGCCATCCTCACCGACGAGATGCTGTGCGGCTGGTCCGACGACGAAGTGACGGTGATCCAGGACCCGGAGAACATCCAGGAACTCGCCCCGCGCCTCCGCCGGCTGATCGAGAACACCGACGGCGCCCTGCTGCTGTACTACGCGGGACACGGTCTGGTCCGGCCGAACGCCCAGCTGTGCCTGACGCTCACCGACACCAACCCGGCCGAACCCGACGTCAGCAGCCTGACGTTCGAGAAGGTCCGTGACAACCTGCTCGGTTGCCCCGCCCGCGTCCGGATCCTCATCCTGGACTGCTGCCACGCCGGCCGCGCCACCCGTTCGCTCTCCGGTCCCGGCGGCGCGGGCATCGGCGCCCTCGGTGACACCCACCTCGACATCGAGGGCACCTACACCCTGGCCGCCGCCGAAGGCACGGCCGACGTCGTACCGCTGCCCGAACAGAACACCACCCCGACCTCCTTCACCCGGCACCTCGCCGAACTCGTCGAGGAGGGCGTCCTCGGCGGCCCCGAACTGCTCAGTCTCGGCTTCCTGTTCCCCCACCTGAAGTCCCGGCTGGCCCGGCACAACCTGCCGCTGCCCACCCAGGGCAACACCAAGTCCTCCTACCTCCTCCCCTTCACCAGGAACGCCGCCTGGGAAGCCGCCGCCCGGGCCCTCGACGAGTACCGCTCGACCATGGCGGAGATCCTCGCCCGCAACGAGCGCCGGCAACTCGACCTGGACCTGCTCGCCGACGCCCTCTCCCTCTCCTCCGACGCGGCCCACGCCTACCTCAGCGGCCACTGGGTCGCCTCGGAGGAGATCCTGCGGGACTACTTCGCCGTCCTCGACGCCCACGACTGCGCCCCGCACCAGCAGACCAGGGACCGACTCGCCGAACTACGCGCCATCGCCGAGGACTCGACCGCGAACGACCCCCGCGAGGTGCCCGCGCTGCTGGAGCGCAACCGCGCCCAGGCCCGCGAGATCAGGCAACTGCGCGGCGTCCTGGCCCGTGAACGCTCCCACACCGCCGAAGTAGTGACGGCGCGGGAGGAGGCGGACCGGGTTCAGGAGGCTGCGGCCCTCGCCAGGGCCGCGGCCGACGAGGAAGCGGAACAGCGGTCGCGGCTCGCCGCCGAGGAACTGGACCGGCTGCGCAGAAAGGTCGACGCCCAGCGCCGACAGCTCGTCCACGCCTCCCGGTACACCCGGGACACGGAAGCCGAGCTGACCGCGCTCCGGCGCGAAGCCGAGCGGGTCGAGCGTGAACTCCGGGTGCTGCGCCGCCAGGTGGCCGCAATGATGAGCGATCCCGGGGTGCCGCCGCAGAGCGTCTCCGCGGATACCGCAGACACCACGGATTCCGCGACAACCGGGCGCGTGCCGGCGCCCGTGCCGGAACCGGTGCCCGTCGGAGCCGGGGCGGCCACCGAGGAGGAGGCTGCCCCGGGGCCGACTCCACCGAGTCGGCCCCGGTCGGCCGGACCGCCTCCCCCGCACGCCACCACCACCGCGCGCCGGTCCTGGCGCCACCGCTTGGCCCGTTCCCGGTCCCGGCGGTCCCGCACGACGTGGGCCCCCGGCCGCCGGTCGGGCAGATCCTCGGAGTGGAGCAGACCCGCCCAGGTCGTGATCGTCCTCATCGGCCTGGCCGTCGTGGGGAGCGGGGTCTTCTGGGGCTACCTCCTGCGGGCCGAGGCCGTCGGCGACCTGAGCGCCAAACCGTGCGTCTCCGCAGCCGCCGGCACCGGCACCGCCGACTGCATCGCGCCGGAGACCGGCCGGGTCACGCACAAGGAGCACACCACGTCCAACGACAGCGACACCTGGACGCTGACGGTCGCCCGCGAGACGGCGGGCAACGGCGACTACGACGTCGGCCACGCGCTCTACGACTCGGTCGAGACCGGCAGCACCGTGGACCTCAAGGTCTGGAAGGGGGAGGTGATCCGGGTCGAGCACGCCGGTCACTCCGACCGGGTCAGGGAAAGCATCAACTGGCGCCAGTTCCTGGCCTTCCTGCTGGTCGCGACGGGAATCGTGCTCACGGTCGCGGTCCTGAAGCGGGCCGAAGTCGGGGAAACGGCGTTCGTGGTCGTGTGGTTCTCGGTGTGGGAGGTCGGACCGGGCATGCTCTTCATGAACGGCACCTCCTGGTGGACCCTCCTCGGGTTGCTGTGGGCCGCCTTCGGCATCGCCGGTCTGGTCATGATCGGCGAGTAGTGCCCGTCAGCCCCGTCGCTACCGGGCGCCGTCCGCACCACGCAGGGCGGCCGCCACCAGCCCCTGGAGCTCGTCGGTCCCGGTCGTGCCCCCGCCCACCAGGCGGTCGAAGACCAGTCCGTCGATGCAGGCCAGCAGGGTGGTGGTCCGCCCGTCCGGGTCGGCGACACCCCGATCGGCGAGGAAGGCCCGCACCACGGCGCGGGCCGCGTTCTCGCGCGGCACCAGGATCTCCCGCAGCTCGGGGTCACGCACGCTCTCCACCGCGCAGGCGTACCGCGCGAGCGAGCGCCGCCGCCCCTCACCGGTCAGCCGCTGCTCCATCAACTCCCGGATGCCCTCGACCAGTTCCTCCGCCGAACCGATCGCCACCCGCTCCCCCATGCCCTGCAGCTCGGCCTGGTCCAGCTCGACCAGGCGCCGCACCAGCGCGGTCAACAGCGCCTGCCGGGTCCGCAGATAGGCCGAGGTGGTGCCGACGGACAGCCCGGCCGCCGCGTCCACCGCCCGGTGGGTCAGCCCTCGCACCCCCGCGTCCGCCAGCACGCCGATCGCCGCGTCCGCCAGCACGGTCCGCCGCTCCGGCCTCCCCGCGCCATCCGCACCGCCCGTGCCACCCGTGCCACCCGTGCCACCCGTGCCACTCTGCTCCTGATCTCGCCGCATCCCCCCTTTCTACCGGGCCACGGCCCCGCCCCGCGCACCCGACCACCCGAAGCCGCCCAGGGCCGCAGCGGGGCCACAGCGGGACCCCAGCGAGGCCGAGCCCCCACCCCACTCCCTCCGGTGAGCCCGTAGTACATTCCTTCTACAGATGTAGAAAACAGCACGACGGCACGGAAGGGACCGGGCATGGGCAGCAACAGCGCGGTGGTGGTCGGGGGCGGCATCGGCGGGTTGGCGACCGCGATCGGGCTCCGGCTGGCGGGGTGGGACGTGACCGTGATCGAGCGGGCGGCCGTCCTGGACGACGCCGGGGCCGGGATCTCGCTGCACGCCAACGGGATGCGCTCGCTCGGGATCCTGGGGGTGGGCGAGGCCGTCGAGGCGGCCTCCCGGCGGCAGTACACCGGCGGGACCTCCACCCCGGACGGCCGCCGGCTCGCCGTGATGGACGGCAGGGCGCTGGAGCGGGAGCTGGGCGCGCCGATCGTCGGCATCCCCCGGGCTGACCTGCACCGCATCCTGCGCGAGGCGCTGCCCGCCGAGTGCCTGGTGATCGGCGCCGAGGCGACCGGGGTCGACACCTCCGACCCGACCCGGGTCCGGGTGCGGCACGGCGACACCACCGTCGAGGCCGAGCTGCTGGTGGCGGCCGACGGCATCAACAGCCGGATCCGTCGCCGGCTCTTCCCCGCCCACCCCGGGCCGGTGTACAGCGGGTCGACGGTGCTGCGGGCGGTCACCGAGCGCCCGGTCGACGGACTGACCGCCGACTTCGAGCTGACCTGGGGCCACGGCGCCGAGTTCGGCCACATCGCCTTCCCGGACGGCCGGGCCGAGTGGCACGCCGTACTGAACGCCCCCGCCGGGGTGCGCTACCGGGACGCGCTGACCGAGGTCCGCCGCCGCTTCGGGCGCTGGCACGACCCGATCCCCGCGCTCCTGGCGGCGACCGGCCCGGAGGCGGTGCTGCACCATGACGTCAACGAGCTGGTCACCCCGCTGCCCTCGTACGTCTCGGGCCGGGTCGCCCTGCTCGGCGACGCGGCGCACGCCATGACGCCCCACCTCGGCCAGGGCGCCTGCCAGGCCCTGGAGGACGCGGTGACCCTGGCGGCGGCGGTGGCCGGCGGCGGGACGGTCGAGGGCGCGCTCGCCCGCTACGACGCGGCCCGCCGTCCGCGCAGCCAGACCGTGGCCCGCGACGCCCGCCGGGCCGGCCGGATGGGTCAGCAACTCGCCAACCCGCTGGCGGTCGGTCTGCGCAACGCCGCGATCCGGCTCACCCCGCCCGGCGCGATGGTCCGGACCGTCCTGAAGCACGCCGACTGGACGCCGCCCCGGATCGCCCCGCGCGCCGCCTAGGACCCCTGCCGCTCACCCCCACCCCGCCCCCTTGCCCCTGCGGCACGTTCCTCCGCTTCGACTTGACGACCCATCTGATTAGGCGCCATATTACTTCCATGACGCAGCGCCCCGAGGTCGATCCGGCCGCCCCCACCCTCGATCAGGCCCGCCGCCAGATCGCCCGCTACGGCCTCACGGCCGATCCGCAGGCGATCCTGGTCGCGGCCCGACTGATGACGGCGGGCGCCCGACTCGGCCAGGCCGGGGAGGTGCACTTCGGCCGCTTCGGCCTCTCCACCGGCCGCTACCGCCTGCTGGCCGACCTGGAGGACCACGGCGGCGAGAAGTCGCCCTCCCAGCTCGCGGCCACCCTCGGGGTCTCCCGGGCGACGGTGACCGGCCTGGTGGACGGGCTGGAGCGGGAGGGCCTGGTGGCCCGGCGGCCGTCCACCGAGGACGGCCGGGGCAACGTGGTGGTCCTCACCGCACGCGGCGCCGACAGGTTGCGCGAGCTCGCCCCCGAGCACTTCGCCCGGATGCAGTCACTGGTCGGCGACCTCACCGTCGAGGAGCGCAGCACCTTCCTGGACCTGCTGGCCCGGGTCGTCGCGGGCATCGACGCCCTCACCGCGGACTGACCCCCACCCCGAAGGCGGGCCGCCGAGCGGCGGTCCGCCCCCTTCACGCCCCAGTGGTTAGCCACCTAAGCACTAATACTTAGCCAGCTGAGCACACTCCATCGAGGAGCACCCATGAGCAAGAAGGCCCCCGGCGCACCCCCTCCCTTCGTCCTCTGGCGGGAGGTCCTGACCTCGTACGCGATGCCCGCCGTCAGCGCCGGCCTCGGCGGCGCGATCACCCGGCAGCCGCAACTGATCGCCGCCGCCTTCACCACCATCGGCGGCACCTCCGCCCTCGTGGCCGCCGCGCTCGGTGCCACGCTCCGCCGCCGGGCCGCCCGCGCCAGGTCACCCCGCAGGTCCCGCGAGCCCCGCACGCCGAAACCCCTCGCAGCCGCCGCCTGCGGCCTGCTCGCCGCGGCAGTCGGCCTCGCCGTCGGCCTGGCCGCCGCGCGCTGGCTCCCGCACCTGCCGCCACTCGCCGACAGCCCCTGGCCGCACCGACTGCCGGTCGACCTGCCGGTCTCCTCGGCGATCGCCGCCACCATCACCACCTGGCGCTGGCGCTCCACCCGCCCCACCCTCACGCCGCACCACCGACTCCCCGCCGCCCCCGCACCCCACGCCGAAGGCACCCCCGCACCCGACCCCGCCAGGTCCCACTCCGAAGCCGCACCCCACCCCGAAAACATCCGCACACCCCACCCCGAAAGGCAGACCTCATGATCGTCATCATGGGCGCCGGTGGCGCCACCGGCGGCGCCACCCTGCGCAGCCTCGCCGCCCTCGGCGCGCCGACCCGCGCCCTCAGCCGCGACCCCGACCGGCTGGCCGCCGCGCTCGACGACCGCACCCGCGCCCGGACCACCACCGCCGCCGCCGACGCCGCCGACCCGGAGTCCCTCCACCGGGCCTTCCGGGGCGCCCACCAGCTGTTCCTCACCATGGCCAACGGCCCGCGCCAGGTGCAGCACGAGCTGAACGCGATCGAGGCGGCCGTCGCCTGCGGGGTGGAGCACATCGTCAAGGTGTCCGCGCCCGCCGCCGAGCCGGACTCCCCCGTCGCCGTCTCGCGCGGCCACCACCTGATCGAGGAGCGCCTGCGCTCGCTGCGGATCACCACCACGGTGCTGCGCCCGTACGCCTTCATGCAGAAGCTGCTGCTCCTGGCCCCCGGCATCGCCGCCGCCGGTGTGGTGCAGGGCGCGATGGGGCAGGCCCGGTGCAACTACGTCGACGTCCGGGACATCGGCGAAGCCGCGGCGGAGGTCCTCACCCGCCCGGAGCTGGCCGGCGGCGACCACCCGCTGACCGGCGGGCGGGCGTACAGCTACCCCGAGCTCACCGCACTGCTGGGCGAGCTGCTCGGCCGGCCGGTCCGCTACCTCGACCTGACCCCGTCCGAGCTGCACTCCCACCTGGTCACCCGGGCCGGGATGCCGGACTGGCTGGCCACCCACGTGGTGGAGATCCAGCAGCTCGCGGTGGTCCGCAAGGAGGTGCCGGACGACTCCTTCGTTCGCCTGATCGGACGCTCCCCCCGTACGCTGGAAGACTTCCTCGGCGAACACCTGCACCACTTCCGCTGAGGGCTCCGTCGGCGTGGCGGGCCGACGGATGGCCGAAACGCCGGGCCCGCCACCCGAAGGGAGCAGCATTCGCTGTGGCATGGATCACTATCGGAAAATCGACCTGACGATCCGTCAATTCGACTGACGATGCGTCACATCGAGGCCACAGCGCCTCAGTTATTACCTGACACATCGTCAGATTCGGCCAGTTCCGGCCCAGTTGGGCCGAGTTCAGGCTCCTGCCGGACTCCGGCCCCGGGTCTACCATCGGTCGGGTTGTCCGCTCCGGCCCCGGAGTGGGGGCGCCCGGTCCGGCGGTGCCCCCACCGCCCCTGGGGGCCGGGCATCAGGAGGAACGGGGCGAGGACGAGGAGCGCACGGCCGTCATGACCACTGAACCGATCCACTCGGAGCAGGACACCGAGCCGCCGCACACCGCACCGCGCACGGAGCCGCGCGCCCTGTTCCCGGGCCGCCCGGCCGCCGCCCCGCGCACCCTGGTCGACGTGCTGGACGCCACCGTACGCACCCACCCCGACGAGCCCGCCCTGGACGACGGCACCACCGTGCTCAGCTATCGCGCCCTGGCCGCCGAGGTCGAGCAGCTGCGCCGCCGGCTGGCCGCCGCCGGGATCGGCCCGGGCGACCGGGTCGGCGTCCGGGTCCCCTCCGGCACCAACGACCTCTACGTCTCGATCCTGGCCGTGCTGGCCGCCGGCGCCGCCTACGTCCCGGTGGACGCCGAGGATCCGGACGAGCGCGCCCAGCTGGTCTTCGGCGAGGCCGCCGTGGCCGCCGTGCTCGGCGCCGAGCGCGCCCTGAGCGCCACCGCCGAACGCACCCCCGAACACACCGCCGATCGCACCACCGAGCCCGCCCTGAGCGCCCCCGCCCCGGAGCGCCGCCCGACCCCGGCCGACGACGCCTGGATCATCTTCACCTCCGGCTCGACCGGCAAGCCCAAGGGCGTCGCCGTCAGCCACCGCAACGCCGCCGCCTTCGTCGACGCCGAGGCCGCGCTCTTCCTCCAGGAGGAGCCGATCGGCCCCGGCGACCGGGTGATGGCCGGCCTGTCGGTCGCCTTCGACGCCTCCTGCGAGGAGATGTGGCTGGCCTGGCGGCACGGCGCCTGCCTGGTGCCGGTCCCCCGCTCCCAGGTGCGCAGCGGCGCCGACCTCGGCCCCTGGCTGGCCGAGCAGGAGATCACCGTGGTCTCCACCGTGCCGACCCTGGCCGCGCTGTGGCCGGCCGAGGCGCTCAACGAGGTCCGGCTGCTGATCTTCGGCGGCGAGGCCTGCCCGCCCGAGCTGGTGCAGCGCCTGGTCACCGAGGGCCGCGAGGTGTGGAACACCTACGGCCCGACCGAGGCCACCGTGGTCGCCTGCGCCGCGCTGCTCACCGGCGACGGCCCGGTCCGGATCGGCCTGCCGCTGGACGGCTGGGACCTCGTCGTGGTGGACGAGGCCGGGCAGCCGGTCGCCCCCGGCGGCACCGGCCAGCTGGTGATCGGCGGCGTCGGCCTGGCCCGCTACCTCGACCCGGAGAAGGACGCCGAGAAGTACGCCCCGCTGCCCTCGATGGGCTGGGAGCGCGCCTACCGCAGCGGCGACCTGGTCCAGGCCGACCCGGCCGGCCTGCTGTTCCTCGGCCGCACCGACGAGCAGATCAAGCTCGGCGGGCGCCGGATCGAGCTCGGCGAGGTGGACGCCGCCCTCCAGGCGCTGCCCGGCGTGGCGGGCGCGGCCGCGGCCGTCCGGACCGCGCGCGGCGGCAACCAGCTGCTGGTCGGCTACCTGGTGGTGCAGGACGGCTTCGACCGCGAGCAGGCCGTGGAACGGCTGCGGGCCGAGCTGCCCGCCGCCCTGGTGCCGCTGCTCGCCCCGGTCAACACCCTGCCCACCCGCACCTCGGGCAAGGTCGACCGCAACGCCCTGCCCTGGCCGCTGCCCGAGCTGGAGGCCGCCGGGCCGAGCGAGCAGCTGTACGGCACCGAGGCCTGGCTCGCCGAGCAGTGGGCCGAGATCCTCGGCGTGCAGGTGAGCGGCGCCCGCGACGACTTCTTCGCGATCGGCGGCGGCAGCCTGGCCGCCGCCCGGCTGACCACCCTGCTGCGCACCCGCTACCCGAGCGCCGCCGTGCTGGACATCTACCAGAACCCGACCCTGCGCAAGCTCGCCCGCCACCTGGAGCGCACCGCGGGCGAGGGCGGCGAGGCCCGCACGATCGCCCTGGTGCCGACCCGGGCCAAGCTGCTCCAGCTGCTGCTGCTGATCCCGCTGTTCACCGTGGTCGGCCTGCGCTGGACGGTCGCCCTGCTGGCGGCCGGGAACCTGCTCTCCCACCTCGGCGCCTACCCGTGGGCGCCCACCGCCTCCTGGTGGGCGGTCGGCGCGGGCGCGCTCGCGCTGTACACCCCCGCGGGGCGGCTGGCGATCGCGGCCGGCGGCGCCCGGCTGCTGCTGCGCGGGCTGCGCCCGGGCAGCTACCCGCGCGGCGGCTCCGTGCACCTGCGACTGTGGACCGCCGAGCGGCTCGCCGAGCTGAGCGGGGCGACCTCGCTGTCCGGCTCCTGGCTGGTCCGCTACGCCCGGGCGCTGGGCGCCAAGGTGATGTCCGACGTCGACCTCCACTCGCTGCCGCCGGTCACCGGGATGCTCAAGCTGGGCCGGGGCTGCGCCGTCGAGGCCGAGGTCGACCTGTCCGGCTACTGGCTGGACGGCGACCGGCTGGAGGTCGGCCAGATCAAGGTCGGGTCCGACGCGGTGGTCGGCACCCGGTCGACGCTGCTGCCCGGTGCCCGGGTCGGCAAGCGCGCCCAGGTGCTGCCCGGCTCCGGCGTCACCGGCCAGGTGCCGACCGGCCAGCGCTGGGGCGGCGCGCCCGCCGTCAAGCTGGGCCGGGCCGAACGGGCCTGGCCCAAGGAGCGCCCGGCCCGCCGGGCCCGCTGGGCCGCCCTGTACGGCGCCGGCGGCGGTGTGCTCAGCCTGCTCCCGGTGCTGCCCTCGGTGGCCGCGCTGGCCGTGCTCTCCCGCTGCGTCGACCAGGGCGCGGCCCTCGGCCCGGCGCTCGGCGGCGCGCTGCTCGGCCTGCTGCCCGCCACGCTGGCCTTCGGCGCGGTGTACGCGGCGCAGCTGGTGGTGCTGGTGCGGCTGCTGAGCCGCGGCCTGGAGCCCGGGGTGCACCCGCTGCACGGCCGGGTCGGCTGGCAGGCGTGGCTGGTCACCCAGCTGATGGACCGGGCCCGGGAGGTGCTGTTCCCGCTGTACGCCGGGCTGGTCACCCCGCTGTGGCTGCGGGCGCTGGGGATGCGGGTCGGCCGGCACGCCGAGGTGTCCACGGTGCTGGCGCTGCCCAGCCTGACCACGGTCGGGGACGGCGCGTTCCTGGCCGACGACACCCTGATGGCGCCGTACGAGCTGGGCGGCGGCTGGGTGCGGCTCGGCGAGGCGAAGGTCGGCGAGAAGGCCTTCCTGGGCAACTCCGGGATGACCGCGCCGGGCCGCTCGGTGCCCAAGCGGGGTCTGGTGGGCGTGCTGTCGGCGACGCCGGAGAAGGCGAAGAAGGGCAGTTCGTACCTGGGCATGCCGCCGGTGCGGCTGCCGCGCGCGGCGGACCGGGCGGACCAGAGCCTGACCTACGAGCCGCCGGTGCGGCTGCTGTGGGCGCGCGGGCTGGTCGAGGTGGCCCGGCTGGTGCCGGTGCTGGCCTCGGCGGCGCTGGGCCTGCTGACGGCGGCGGCGCTGAGCCGGCTGGCGGCCGACTCGGTGCTGCTGGCGGCGCTGCTCTCCGGTCTGGTGCTGCTGGCGGCGGGCGGGGTGGCCTGCCTGGTCGCGGTGGCCGCGAAGTGGCTGCTGGTCGGGCGGTTCCGGGCGGTCGAGCACCCGCTGTGGAGCGGTTTCGTGTGGCGCAACGAGCTCGCCGATACCTTCGTCGAGGTGCTGGCGGTGCCCTGGCTGGTCGGCTCGGTGCCGGGCACCCCGGTGCTCAATCTGTGGCTGCGGGCGCTCGGCGCCAAGGTCGGGCACGGCGTGTGGTGCGAGAGCTACTGGCTGCCGGAGGCCGACCTGGTCACCCTGGGTGACGGGGTCAGCGTGAACCGGGGCAGCGTGGTGCAGACCCACCTCTTCCACGACCGGATCATGCGGATGGATACTGTGGTCCTCCGCGAGGGCGCCACGCTGGGCCCGGGCGGGATCGTGCTGCCCGGCAGCACGGTGGGCGCGCGCAGCACGCTGGGCCCGGCCTCGCTGGTGATGCGCGCCGAGTCCGTCCCCGCCGACACGCGGTGGCTGGGCAACCCCATCGAGGCGTGGCAGACCACGTCGTGACCACCCCTCCCCCCGGTACGGCCCCCCGTCCGGCACGACCTCCCCGCCATCTGGCATGACCACCACCCGTCCCGGCCCGCAGGAAGCGTCCGCCCCCGTGAAGCCCAAGCACGCCCCGACCGCGGCCCCCGGCCCGGACCCGTACTTCCCGAACAGCGGCGACCACCGCTACCGGGTGCACCGCTACGAACTCGCGCTGGACTACCGGCCCGGGCCCAACCGGCTGGCCGCCTCGGCCCGGCTGAGCGCGGTCGCGGACGCGGCGCTGACCGAGTTCGCGCTCGACCTGGCCGAGTTCCGGATCGGGCGGGTGCTGGTCGACGGCAGGGCCGCCCGCTACACCCACCGCGGCGGCAAGCTGCGGATCCGTCCGGCGAAGGCGCTCGCCGCCGGTGCGGCCTTCACCGTCGAGGTGCACTACACCGGCAACCCCCGGCCGGTGCGCAGCCCGTGGGGCAGCCTGGGCTGGGAGGAGCTCACCGAGGGCGCGCTGGTGGCCAGCCAGCCGGTCGGCGCGCCGTCCTGGTTCCCGTGCAACGACCGGCCCGCGGACAAGGCGACGTACCAGGTGGCCGTCACCACGCCGTCCCCGTTCACGGTGCTGTCCGGCGGTCGGCTGCTCACCCGGACCACCCGGGCGTCCAGCACCACCTGGGTGTACGAGCAGAGCGCGCCGACCTCGCCGTACCTGGTGACGGTCTCGATCGGGCACTACCTGGCGGTACCGCTGGCCGACCGCCCGTCGGTGCCGCAGACCGGGTACGTGCCGGAGCGGCTGACCGCGGAGTTCGCCCGGGACTTCGCCCGGCAGCCCGCGATGATGGCCTACTTCTCCGAGGTGTTCGGGCCGTACCCGTTCGGCGAGTACGCGGTGGTGGTCGCGGACGAGGAGCTGGACGTCCCGGTCGAGGCGCAGGGCGTGGCCACCTTCGGCACCAACCACCTCGGCGGCGGCTGGGAGCGCGAGCGGCTGATCGCGCACGAGCTGGCCCACCAGTGGTTCGGCAACAGCGTCTCGATCGCCGACTGGCGGCACATCTGGCTCAACGAGGGCTTCGCCAAGTACGCGGAGTGGCTCTGGTCCGAGCACACCGGCGGCCCCGCGGCGGCGGTGCACGCGGCCGCCGCGCACCGGCTGCTGGCCGGGCTGCCGCAGGACCTCCGGCTCGGCGACCCGGGCCGGCGGCTGATGTTCGACGACCGGCTGTACCAGCGCGGCGGCCTGGTGGTGCACGCGCTGCGCCGAGCGCTCGGCGAGGACGCCTTCTTCGCGATGCTGCGGGACTGGGCCGGCTCCAACCGGCACGGCGTGGTCGCCACCGGCGACCTGCTGGCGCACGCGTCCCGGTACACCACCGCCCCGCTCGGCCCGCTGTTCGAGGCCTGGCTGGAGCAGCCGGAACTGCCGCCGGCAGCGCACTGACCCGGGTTTATTCCTGCTGGTCCGGGGCCCGGCTGGGCTACTGTCCGAGCATGTCGAAGAGCTCAGACGATCAGATGACCGACCAGTCCGACCAGTTGCTGCCGACCACCCGCCGCGCCCTGCTGCACCACATCGCCGTCGCCCAGTCCGAGGGCCGCACCCCCTCGCTGGTCGCCGGGGTGGTGCGGGACGGCCGGCCGGTGTGGAGCGGCGCCCGCAGCATGGTCGACGGGCACGCGCCGGACCTGAACGTCCAGTACCGGATCGGCTCGCTCACCAAGACCTTCGTCGCGGTGCTGGTGCTGCGGCTGCGCGACGAGGGGCTGGTCGACCTGGCCGACCCGCTCGGCCGCCACCTGCCCGGCACCCCCGCCGACGACGTCACCGTCGCCCAACTGCTCGCCCACTCCGGCGGACTGGCCGCCGAGACGCCCGGCCCCTGGTGGGAGCGGACCGACGGCGCACTGCGGCCCGACCTCGGCGACCTGCTGGACGCGGAGCACCCGCTCAAGCACCCGGCCGGGCGGCGCCACCACTACTCCAACCCCGGCTACGCACTGCTCGGCGCGCTGGTCGAGCAGCTGCGCGGCGAGCCCTGGGGCGAGGTGCTGCGCCGCGAGGTGCTGGCCCCGCTCGGCATGGACCGCACCACCCTGCTGCCCGAGCACCCGCACGCCGGGGGCTTCGCCGTGCACCCGTGGGCCGACGTCATGCTGCCCGAGCCCCTCACCGACACCGGCCGGATGGGCCCGGCCGGCCAACTCTGGTCCACCGGCGCCGACCTGGCCCGCTGGGCGGCCTTCCTCGCGGCCGGCGACGACCGGGTGCTGAGCGCCGGCACCATCGCCGAGATGTCCCGCCCGGCCGTCGGCCCGGACAACGCCGACTGGACCTCCGGCTACGGCCTCGGCCTCCAACTGCGGCGCGACGAGGGCCGGTTGCTCTACGGCCACTCCGGATCGATGCCCGGCTTCACGGCCGGACTGTGGGTCAGCGCCGAGGACGGCCTCGCCGCGTTCGCCCTCTCCAACGCCACCAACGGCCTCAGCACCGCCACGCTGGCCGCCCAGTTGATCGGCATCACGGCCGCCCACGAGCCCCGGCTGCCCGCCCCCTGGCGCCCGCTGGCCGCGGTCGACCAGGAGCTGCTGGCGCTCACCGGCCCCTGGTTCTGGGGCGCCGCGCCCAACGTCCTGCGGCTGCGCGCCGACGGCGTCCTGGAGTTGGCCCCGCAGGCCGGCGGCCACCGGGGCTCCCGCTTCCGTCCCGAGCCGGACGGCACCTGGCTCGGCCTGGACAACTACCATGCGGGCGAGACCCTGCGGGTGGTCCGGCACCCCGACGGCGCCGTCAGCCACCTGGACGTCGGCTCCTTCGTCTACACCCGCGAGCCGTACGGGCCGGCCGGCACCGTCCCCGGCGCCGTCCCCGGGGGCGTCGACCCGGAGGGGTGGCGGGCGTACTGAGCCGCCGGCGGTCCGGCGCAGCGGGGTAGCAGCCCGACGGGCTGAGCGAACGGGAACGAGCGGACAGGCAGGAGCGGACGGGCAGGAGCGGGGGCGTGCACGATGCAGGTGCGCGCCCCCGTTGTCCACCCCGCCCGAACGACTGCCCGGTGCCGGGGAGATGACCGGCTGGCCACGGGCCGTCACGGGTGGTCCCATTCAACAGGTGCACATCTGCGATCCGCCGGGCCGCAACGTGAATTCCAACCGACTTGGAGAGACATACGGGGACCGGTTCGCGCCCGATGTCCAAAGCCAGCGGGCCGGGACGGTGCCCTGGTGATCCACGGCACCGCCGATCGTGCTGCCCTGGAGGGTCCGCCATGACCACCGTCCCCACGTACGCTCCGTCCGCAGTCGCCCCCACCCACGACACCCCGGCGGTCCCCGCGCCCCGCACCCGGCCCGCACCCGCACCCGTCGGCTACACCGTCTCCCTCGCCCGCGACGAGGACGACGTGCGCGCCGCCCAGCGGCTGCGCCACCAGGTCTTCGGCGCCGAACTCGGCGCCGTCCTGCACAGCCCGGTCGCCGGGCTCGACGTCGACCCCTTCGACGAGTTCTGCGACCACCTGCTGGTCCGCGAGGGCCAGGACGGCGCCGTCGTCGGCACCTACCGGCTGCTCCGCCCCGAGGCCGCCCGCCGGGCCGGACGGCTCTACTCCGACGGCGAGTTCGACCTCTCCGCGCTCGCGCCGGTCCGGCCCGGACTGGTGGAGCTCGGCCGCTCCTGCATCGACCCCGACCACCGGGGCAACGGCGCGGTCATCAACCTGATGTGGGGCGGCATCGCCCGCTACCTCGCCGACACCGGCAACACCTGGGTCGGCGGCTGCTGCTCGATCGACCTGGAGGACGGCGGCGCCACCGCGGCCCGGGTCTGGGACACGGTCAGCGCCAAGTACCTGGCCCCCGCGGAGTACCGGGTCACCCCGCACCGCCGCTGGGACTCCACCGGCGTCCCCCGGGCCGACCGCGGCGCCCTGCCCGCCCTGCTCCGCGGCTACCTGCGGCTCGGCGCCTGGGTCTGCGGCGAGCCCGCCTACGACCCCGACTTCAACTGCGCCGACCTGTACGTCCTGCTGTCGCTGGAGCGCACCGACCCGCGCTACCTGCGGCACTTCCTGTCCGGAGCGGCCACCTCGGGCGCCTCGTCATGAGCGTCTGGCTGCCGACCGCACCCTGCCGGCCGGAGACCTGCCTGGGCGAGCGCGCGCCGGAGGTCTCGCACCCCCGGCGCGCGCTGCGGCTGATCGCCTGCCTGGTGGCGGTGCTCACCGGGGTGCTGCTCATCCTGCCGGTGCGGCTGCTGCCGTACGGCGCCCGGGACCGGCTGATCCGGCTCTGGGCGCGGATCCTGCTGCGCACCCTGGGGGTGACCGTCCACCTCGGCACGCCGGGAGTCCCCTGGCGGCCCGGGGCGGACGGTTCGGCCGGGGCGGTCGGCGTACGTGGCGGCCACGCGGTCGGCGCCGACGGGGCCCTGGTGGTGGCCAACCACGTGTCCTGGCTGGACATCCCACTGCTGGCGGCCGGCCGGCCGGGCCGGTCGCTGGCCAAGACCGAGGTCCGGAAGTGGCCCGTGCTCGGGCACCTGGTCGCCTGGGGCGGCACCGTGTTCCTGGACCGCGACCGGCTGCGCACCCTCCCGGACACCGTGGCGGCGGTGGCCGAGGTGCTGCGGTCCGGGTACCCGGTGATCGTCTTCCCGGAGGGGTCGACCTGGTGCGGACGGGAGAGCGGACGGTTCCGGCCCGCGCTGTTCCAGGCCGCGGTCGAGGCGGGCGCCTTCGTCCAGCCGGTGACCATCCGCTACCGGCTGGCGGACGGACGGCCGACCAGCGCCCCGGCCTTCATCGGCGACGAGGGCCTGCTCACCTCGCTCGCCCGGGTGGTCGCGGTGCGCGGGCTGGTCGCCGACGTCACCTTCCTGCCGCCGATCCCGCCGCCCGGGCCGCAGCCCACCCGGGCGGGGGCCCGGCGGGAGCTGGCCCGGGCGGCGCAGACGGCGGTGGAGGGGATCCGCTGAGCCGGGCGGGACCCGCTGGGGCGCGGGTCCACCGGGCGTCCGTCCTCGTCCACCTGGCCCGGCGCCGGCCCGGCGTGCCTCAGGCGGAACGGGCCTCGGCCAGGTCCGCCGGCCGCGGTTCGCCCGGGGCGGCCGGGGTGAGCGGGCGGGCTCGGCCGAGCAGCACGGCGACCAGGACGGCGGTGACGGCGAGCACGGCCGAGCCGCAGCGCAGCGCGAGGTGGATGCCGTCGACGAAGGCGCCGTCCACCGCGTGCTGGACCGGTGCGGGCAGCGTTCCGGTCGCACCGCCACCGCCGTGCGCCGCACCGGTGGACGCGCCCCCGATCGAGCCGACCGCCTCCGCCGGGACGCCGAGCCGGTGCAGGGCGGCGGTCAGCCGGTCCGTCATCCGGTTGGTCAGGAGGGCGCCGAGCACGGCGATCCCGAGCACCCCGCCGAGTTCGCGCAGGGTGTTGACGGTCGCCGAGGCCATCCCGGTCTGTGCCGGGGCGACCCGCTGCAGCACCGCGATCGAGACCGGGGTGAAGGTCAGCCCCATCCCGAATCCCAGCGTGAACAGCGTCCAGAGGTACTCGGGGTAGTGGGCGTGGTCGCCGTACAGCGACAGCCCGCCGAGACCGATCGCGCAGAGCACGAGTCCGGTCACCATCGGCAGCCGGGGGCCGTACCGGGCGGCGAGGCGGCCGGACAGCGGCCCCGCGACCACCAGCATCGCGGTCATCGGCAGCCCGGCGTAGGCCGCACCGGACGGGGACCAGCCGAGCACACCCTGCATCAGCAGGGGCAGGAAGAACATCGCCCCGAACATCCCGAAGCTGACCATGAACCCGCTCAGCAGCCCGGCGCTCAGCGCGCCGTCCCGGAACAGCCGCAGCTCCAGCATCGGCTCGGCCAGCCGCAGTTCGAGCACCAGGAAGACGACCAGCAGGACCAGGGCGACGGCGCCGCAGCCGACCACCACGGGGTCGCTCCAACCGCGCGTCGGGCCCTCGATCAGGGCGTAGACCAGCAGGCCGAGGCCCGCCGCGGAGAGGACGAATCCCCCGACGTCGATCCGTCGGGCGCGCGGCGGGATCCCGGGGAGGACCTTGGCCGCGAGCACCACTCCGGCCGCGCCGATCGGCACATTGATCCAGAACACGCTGGACCAGCCGAGGTGTTCGACCATCGGACCGCCGATCACCGGGCCGATCGACAGGCCGAGCGCGGACACCCCGGACCACAGGCCGATGGCCCTGGCGCGCTCGCGCTCCCCGGTGAAGACGTGGCTCAGCAGGGTCAGGCTGCCCGGGGTGAGCAGCGCGGCCCCCACCCCCTGCACCGTCCGGCCGCCGACCAGCACCTCGATCGTCCCGGCGAGCGCGGCGACCGCGGAGCCGACCGTGAACAGGCCCAGACCCAGGACGAACATCCGGGTGCGGCCGTGGCGGTCGCCGAGGGCGCCGCCGGTGAGCACGAGTGCGGCGTACACCAGGCTGTAGCCCTCGGCCACCCACTGGAGACCGCTGACCCCGGCGTCCAGGTCCTGCCCGATCCGGGGCAGGGCGACGTTGACGACGACATTGTCCAGCATGGCCATGAACATCGCCACGCAGAGCGTCAGCAGCGCCAGTTGCTTTCTGCGGCGCGTGCCCGGCTCCCCCATGAGACCCCTCCCGATCCTCTCCCTAACAGCGTTAGGGCTCGATGTGACACGCACAGGCTGCCCCTAACACCGTTAGAGCGCAACTCGAATTCCCCGACCTGCGGGATCACCGGCCGGGCGGCCGTGGCACTGTTGACCCGCCGTACCCTTGACCGCCACACCGTTGACCGCCACACCGTTGCCCACCACCCGATCCACCGCCCATCACCCGGTCCACCACCCGCCCGACCACTGGAGGCGTCCGCACAGCCATGCCGGAGAACGACGACGCGACCCCCGCACTCACCCGCGAAGCCCTCACCCGGGCCGCGCTGCGGGTGCTGGAACGGGAGGGCCTGGACGGACTGTCGATGCGCAAGGTCGCCGCCGAGGTCGGCGTCAAGGCCGCCTCGCTGTACTGGCACGTCCGCAACAAACAGGAACTGCTCGATCTGCTCAGCGACGCGATCCTCGGCACGGTCGAACCCCCGCCGCGCCAGGAGGACTGGCGGGCCGAGCTGTACGAGTACTGCGCCCGCTACCGCCGACTGCTGCTCGACAACCGCGACGCCGCCAAGGTCGTGGCCGGCCGGCTCGCGCCCGGCCCCCGCCTGCTCAACCTGATGGAGACCCAGCTCGACCGGCTCCGCTCGGCCGGGTTCTCGGACGCCGACACGGCGATGGCCAGCTACCTGCTGGGCGCCTTCGTCCAGGGCTTCGTGCTCCAGGAGCAGTCCCCGATCTCGGCCGCCGAAGTGCTCGGCACCAGCCGCCGGGACATCGCCGACGCCGCAGGTGACCTCTTCCGCAACCTGCCCACGGCGCAGTACCCCAACCTCGCGGACCTGGCCGACCACCTCACCGGGCCGGACATGGACGCCCGCTTCGAGTTCTGCGTCCAACGCGTCCTCGACGGACTCGCCACCCTGCTGCCGCCGGACCGGCGCTGACCTGCGGAAGCGCCGCGGCGGTCGGCTACGATACCCACCGGCAAGGCAAAGAGCGGGCAAAGGGGTGGTGGGGCATGGCCGGGGACCGGACGGGGCCGGAGACGGTGCGGGAAGCCGCACCGGGCCCGGAGCAGGAGCCGGTCGGACACCAGCCCGGGGACCCGACACCCGTGCCCGGCGGTCAGACCGGACTGCTGGTCGGCCTCACCCGACGAACGCTGGGCTGTGTCGGCGAGCTGCTCCTCGAACTCGTCGGCGGTGCCGTCCTCGTGGTCCTCACCACCGGGTCGCTGGTGGTGAGCTTCGTCCTCGCCCAGGCGCTGTACGCGGCCAGTCCGGCGGCCGCCTACGCGCTGGCCGCGGTGGGCCTGCTCGGACTCCTCCACGGCATCCGCCACCGGCGCCGGCCGAAGGAGGAGCGCAGCCGCCTCGGGCGGATCACGGCCGGCGTCACGGGCCTGCTCGGCTTCTGGCTGATCCTCTGCGTCGGATACGCCTCCGTCGACGTCGCCCTCGGCTGAGCACCGGCCGATCACCGGCCTCCCGTGGCGCCGGAGGCCGCCCGAAATCGGGCGGCCGACGGGCTCCGCGACCGGTAGGCTCGCCCGGCGCCCCGGCCGCACGCCCACGGAGGAGTCCACCATGCCCGAGCCGTACCGCCACGACGAGCCCTATGCGCAGGGCCTGTTGGACGTCGGCGACGGACAGCGGATGTACTGGAACTGCTCCGGCAGTCCGACGGGCAAGCCCGCCGTGACGGTGCACGGCGGGCCCGGTTCGGGCCACGGCCCGGGCAGCCGACAGCACTTCGACCCGCAGCGGTTCCGCGTCGTCCAGTACGACCAGCGCGGCTGCGGGCGCAGCCTGCCGCACGCCGCCGACCCGGCGACCGGGCTGGAGCACAACACCACCGCACACCTGGTCGCCGACCTGGAGCGGCTGCGCGAGCACCTGGGCATCGACAAGTGGCTCATGTACGGCGGCTCCTGGGGATCCACGCTGATCCTGGCCTACGCCCAGGCCCACCCGGAGCGGGTCTCCGGGATCGTGATCTGCGGGGTGACGATGACCCGCCCGGAGGAGACCGAGTGGCTCTACCAGGGCGTCGGACGCTTCCTTCCCGGCCCCTGGGAGGAGTTCCGCGACTTCCTGCCCGCCGCCGACCGGGACGGTGACGTCTCCGCGCTGCTCACCGCCTACAGCCGACAGCTCAACAGCCCCGAGGAGGACGTCCGTCGGGCCGCCGCCCAGGCCTGGTCCGCGTGGGAGGACGCGGTCATCTCGCACGAGGTGCTCGGCAAGCCGAACGCCTACTCCGACCGCCCCTCCGAAGCCCTGATGGCCTTCACCCGGATCACCGCGCACTACTTCTCGCACCGGGCGTTCCTGGCGGACGGCCAACTGCTGCGCGACGCCGGACGACTGGCCGGGATCCCGGGTGAGCTGATCCACGGACGACTCGACCTCGGCAGCCCGCTGAACACCGCCTGGCAGCTGGCCAAGGCCTGGCCGGACGCCCGGCTGACGGTCATCGACGAGGCCGGCCACACCGGCAGCCCGAAGATGGCCGAGGCCGTGCGCGCCGCCGTCGAACGCTTCGCCTGAGGAACCGTACGCGACCGTACGGCCCCGGGGGCGCCGCGACCGTTCGCACGGATGATCCACCCATCTGCTCCCCCTACGATACGAACCATGCTCGCCTATGCCCCAGCAGCCCTGTTCTTCCTCCTGTTCGGAATCGGGGTACTACGCGACCGCCGCCAGTTCAGCAATGCCGTCCTGCTCGGCATCGCCGTCTCCCTCCTCTCGCTCGCCCTGCTCACCGAACTCCGCAAGGCGCCCACCCTGGTGGCGGAGCTCGCGGCGGCGGCGATCATCCTGCTGCCGACCGTCGGCACGGTGGCCCTGGTCTGGTTCCTGCTCGCCAACGGCGTGACCATGATCCGCAAGGAGGGCCGGCGACCGGCCAACCTGCTGTCCCTGCTCGCCGGACTGGGCATCATCGCCGTCATCGCGCTGCTCTTCGCCGCCATCGTCACCCGCTCACCGAAGCTCGGCATCCTCGCGGGCACCGCCGTCCTGGTGGTCGGCTACGTCTCCTTCCTGTTCGTCTGCTTCGTCGGCTACGCCTTCCTGTACGGCCGTCACCGGCCGCGCCGGGACGTGGACTTCGTGGTCGTCCTCGGATCCGGGCTGATCGGCGGCGAGCGCGTCCCGCCCCTGCTGGCCAGCCGACTCAACCGGGGCCGCGAGGTGTACGAGGCGCAGGCCGCGCGCGGCAACCCGCCGGTACTGATCACCTCGGGCGGCCAGGGGCCGGACGAGAAGCTGCCGGAGTCCCACGCCATGGCCGACTACCTGGTCGAACGCGGCTTCCCGGACGAGCATCTCGTACGCGAGGACCGCTCGCGCACCACCGAGGAGAACCTGCTGTTCAGCCGGGCCATCATGGAGCAGGCCGAGCCCGACTACCGCTGTGTCGTGGTGACCAACAACTTCCACGCCTTCCGGGCGGCGCTGACCGCCCGCAAGACCGGCGTCAACGGGCACGTCTTCGGCTCGCCCACCGCCCGCTACTACTGGCCGAGCGCGACCATCCGCGAGTTCGCGGCGGTCTTCCTCTCGCACAAGCTGATCAACTTCGGGATCTGCGGCCTTCTTGCGCTCTGCGGGGTGCTCGCAGCGCTCTGAGAGCGCCCCGAACACCGCTCGCCGTAGCAGCGGCGGGGCGGCCCCTCGGGCGACCGGGCGGGGCGTCAGGACGGCGCAGGTGGTGGTGTAGCCGCCCCTGGCCGGCCGGGGGCAACTGGCCGGCCGGTGCGGGCCGATGATTCGTCATGAGATCAACCTGCCCTGATCGAACGACGATTGGCTCAGGCCCGCACCGGCCCGCAGCCCGACGAACAGGTCGGTCTCGACCGCACCCGCGCCACCGGCCGCGTCGACCCCGGCCGCACCGTCCGGGCTCGGCACGAAGGTGCGCGCCAAGTGGTACTCCTCCGTCGGCCAGACCTCCCGCTCGACGGACCGCGGGTGGGCCATGAACGCGACGCCGGGCTGGACCTGGGTGGCGTGTGCCAGCATCGCGGCGTCCCGTACGGCGAACTGCTCGGCGCACTCGATCCGGGTGGTGGTCGCGAGGGCCGGCGGGGTGTCGGGCCACTCGGCGAGCAGTCCGCCCATCTCCGAGGGGATCCCTCGTTCCGTCATGGCGTCGTGCAGCGTCTGGAACCAGGCGCGGGAGAGCGCCAGGTGGTAGTAGAGCTTCGCCGCCTGCCAGGGCTCGCCGCTCTCCGGGTGGCGCCCGGGGTCGGCCGCGGCCTCGAAAGCCTCGACGGCGACCTTGTGGGTCATCACGTGGTCCGGGTGCGGGTACCCGCCGGTCTCGTCGTAGGTGATCACGACGTGTGGGCGGAACTCCCGGATCAGCGCGACCAGCGGCGCCGCCGCGACCTCCACCGGTTGGACGGCGAAGCAGCCCTCCGGCAGCGGTTCGTCCGCGCCCGGCATGCCGGAGTCGACGAAGCCGAGGAACTCCTGCCGTACGCCGAGGATCTCCCGCGCGGCCGCCATCTCCGCGCTCCGGACCCGGGCGAGGTCCGCGCGGATCTCGGGCCGGTCCAGCTCCGGATTGAGCACCGACCCGCGCTCGCCGCCGGTACAGGTCACGACCAGGACGTCCACGCCCTCCGCCGCGTACCGGGCGAGGGTGGCCGCCCCCTTGCTGGATTCGTCGTCGGGGTGGGCGTGCACGGTCAGCAGGCGCAGGCCGCCGGGGTGCTTGGTGAACATGAGGACCTCCAAGGTCTGGATTGTGGAAAGGAAACCGACGGTCGCTCCGACCGCTTGACAGGAACTTATGACGGGGCCACTGATTAGGTCAAGCATAATTTCTGTGCCCGACCCAGCGAACTGCGCTAGGCTCACCTCATGACCGACACCGGGGCCACTCCGAACCTCCGCGAGCTCAACAAGCGCCGCACCCGCGAGGCGATCTCGCACGCCGCGACCAGGCTCTTCATCGAGCGCGGCTTCGACCGCACGACCATCGCCGAGGTCGCGGCCGCCGCCGGGGTCTCCAAGATGACCGTCACCAACCACTTCCCGCGCAAGGAGGACCTCTTCTTCGACCTGCACGAGGAACTCGTCGGCCGGCTCGCCAACGCCGTCGCCGAGCGCACCCCCGGCGAGTCCGCCCTCGCCGCTCTGCGCCGCGACTGCCTGGCCGGGCTGGCCCGCCACGATCCCCGACTGGGCTTCTCCGGCCCGGACTTCGCCCGCACCATCGCCGAGAGCCCCGCCCTCGGCGCCCGGTTCCGCGAACTGCACGAGCAGGGCGAGGCCGCACTGGCCGAGGCCCTGGCGGAGTCCGTGCACACGCCGCCCGCCGACCCCGGCGAGGGCGTCGACTTCGAGAGCAGGGTCGCCGCCGCCCTGCTCGCCGCCGTCGACCGGGCCGTGGCCGCCGAGGTCTTCCGCCGCGTCCTGGCCGGGGAGGAACACGGCGCCATCGCCGCCGCGGTGCGCCCCTCCGCCCTCCGGGCCTTCGACCGATTGGAGGGCGCCCTGGGCTCCTACGCCGTCCGCGAGGAATAGGCCCCTCCCGGACCCACCCGGGCGTCGACCGTGACGCCGCCGAACCATGAAGGGAGACGACCAACAGCCCCGTGGATCCACGCCCCTCCGGACGACCTACGACGCGCCGCCGAACGACGACGGCCCGCCACGCGCAACTTCCTTGCGCACGACGGGCCATCGGACGACCTCACCCCGGACAACCTCGCCACGGGCGGCGAAGCCGCCCACAGCGAGGGCCGGGCGCGAGTCAGCGCACGGTCACGGTGAACACCGGGGAGGCGGCGGCGCCACTGACGATGCGGAGTTCGTTCACACCCTTGATGCCGAGCTTCACGCCCAGCGAGTAGGAGCCGTTGCGGGTCGTCTGCGTGGCGGCCGGCAGGGCGACCCACGAGCCGTGCTGCCTCTGCTCCAAGGTCACGGTGCTCCCGGCCTTGAGGCCGGTGGTGGCACCGGTGACGCGGAACAACTGCCAGGCCTGGACGGAGCCGACCGACGGCCGGGCGGTGATCGAGGCGGTGACGGAGGCGGACGCGGCGACGGCGACCGGGGCCGCCGGGGTGGCGGTGTCGGCGGCCGCCAGGGCGGGGCCGGCCGCTCCGAGGAGCAGCGCACCGAGGGTGGCGACGGCGGCCAGGCGCAGGCAGTTCCGCTTGGAGACGATCACGGGTGCACCCCTTTCAGGGGAGGCGGTCGTTCGGCCCGAGGACACGGTCGGTGCCGGACGGGCACTGTCACCTATCGGGATGCCCCACTCCGCGCCATTGATTGTGCACAGATCGTCACCATCGGGTAACAGTCCTCCACCCCAAGGGATTTGGTCCGATCCCGCCCAGGCCTACGCCGCCCCGGCCGGATGCTCGGGTTCGAGGACGAAGACGGGGATCACCCGGTGAGCCTTCTCCTGGTACTCGGCGTACGGCGGGTACGCGGCGACCGCGCGCTGCCACCACAGGGCCCGCTCGTCCCCGGCGAGTTCACGGGCGATCATGCCGCGGCGCTCGGGGCCGTCCTGGAGTTCCACCCGCGGATCGGCCTTGAGGTTGAAGTACCAGTCCGGGTGGCGCGGGAAGCCACCCTTCGATGCCACAGCCGCGTACCGCCCCTCGTGCTCCACGCGCATCAGCGGAGTCTTGCGAACCCCACCGCTCTTGGCACCACGCATCGTGACGATGACGACCGGCAGCCCCGTGTCCCAGAGCGTTGTGCCCTGCGTGCCACCAGAACTCTCGTACAGCTCGACCTGTTCGCGCACCCACTGTGCCGGGCTCGGCTCGTACTCGCCCTCAAGCGGCATCGCGGTCACCCCATCGTCGTGCACGGACCGGGTCGGGAAGGTCCAGCACGAAGCGTCACACCACGAGGACGGCACCGTTCCCGCTCTGCCGACGACCTCACGTGGACGACTCCGAGTGGACGGTCTCCAGTGTGACGGCAAGGCCCCGGCAACGCAGCGTCTTTGCGTCTCCGCAGGTCAGGGCGGCCCCGATCACCAGGTCGAACTGCCTTCGACCTGGACGGAACCGCCCTCCGCCCCTGATCAACCGCTCGGACGCCCTGGCCACCCGGCCGCCCTGGCCGTCCTGCCGCCGGGGTCAGGCCTCGGGGCGCCCTCCCGTCCGGAGGGAGCGCTCACGTCGGCGGGCGGCGGCCCTGGCGAGGTAGTCGTGGTGCTCCTGGGCGTGGTCCGGCGGCAGGTGAGGCGCGTCGGGGGACGTGGTGGCGAAGAACCGCACGAGCGCCTCGTTCGAACTCGCCGCCAGTCCCGCGGAGCGGGCGAACATCTCCGACTCGTAGCGCGCGACCGCCTCGTCGAGCGTGGAGCCGTGGCCGGGTGTTCCGCCCCCGGCCACCGTCTCGGCCACGGCCAGGGCGAGTTCCGCCCCGTCGAGCATCGCGAGGTTGGTACCGTGCCCGCCGAAGGGCGCCATCAGGTGGGCCGCATCGCCGATCAGCGTGACCCCGGGAACGTGGTCCCAGTCGAGCGGGGCGGGCAGGGCCCAGAAGGAGCGCGGCACGTAGTCGCCGTCGTTGCGGCTGATCAGCCCGCGCAGCGGCGGGGACCAGTGGGCGAACTCCTCGACCAGGTGGGAGCGGACGCCCTCCCGGTCGGCGAGATCGACGCCCGCTTCAAGGTGCCAGTTCCGCGGGGCGCGGAAGGAGAGGTAGCCGCGGACCACACCACCGGCGTTGCGCTGGAGGATCACCGCGCGGCCGTCGTTGTCGTTGGCGAACAGGTGGCCGTCGCCGACGATCCGGGCCAGCTCGGGGTGGCGGGTGTCGACCTCGTCGAACCGGACGTCCAGGTAGCTGACCCCGAGGTACTGCGGGGCCGCGCCGGTGACCAGGGGGCGGACCTTCGACCACGCCCCGTCGGCGCCGATGACCAGGTCCGCCTCCACACTGCTGCCGTGCTGCACGCCGCTGCCGCGCTCCGCACGGCCGCCGTCCGCGAACTCCAGCCGGTGGGCGCCGCCGCCGAGCGGGGTCGCCCGGACGAGTTCGTGGCCCCAACGGACCGTGCCGGGGCGCAGGCTGTCGTAGAGCATGCGGCGCAGCCGACCGCGGTCGATCTCGGGCGCGGCGGTGTCGCCGGGGGCCGGGACGAACCGGGCGAGGACCGTGCCCTGGTGGTCACAGCGAGTCTTGGCCTGCCCCTCCGGCCGGGCCTCCGCCAGGAAGGCGTCCGTCAACCCGGCGTCGGCCAGGGCGATCTGGCCCGAGTCGGCATGCAGGTCGAGCGTCCCGCCGGGATCGCGGGAGTCCACGGCGGCGTCGGCGTCGTACACGGCGACCTCGATGCCCTGGAGTTGCAGGACGCGGGCGCAGGTCAGGCCGGCCGGACCGGCGCCGACTATGCAGATCCGGGGTGTGCTGGTGGTCATGGGGACCGTCTCCTCCGGTGCTCGGACGACGGGTGCGGCAACTCGCACCCGTAGTGGTTGAGGACAGGGCGTGCCAGCGCAAGCTCAAGCGCAGGGCAGCGCAGGGCAGGGCAGAGCGAGGCACGCCCATCAAAGTGCAATCGCTAAAAAAGCGTAACAGCTCAACTTTCTAATCCGCTCCATGAAAGCGGGTAGAGTGACCGGGTGACCGAAACCGGGCGCCGCGAGCGCAAGAAGGCAGCCACCCGCCAGGCCCTGGCGGACGCGGCACTGCGCCTGTTCCTGGAACGCGGCTACGACGACGTCGGCGTGCGCGAGATCGCCGACGCGGCCGACGTCTCCGTGACGACGCTGTTCAAGCACTTCCCCGACGGCAAGGAGGCGCTGGTCTTCGACCAGGACCTCGACCGCGAAGCGGCCCTGGTCGGGGCGGTCCGCGAGCGCCCGACCGACCTGTCGGTCCCGCGGGCCCTGCACCGGCTGCTGCTGGACGACCGCTCCCGCCGGGTCCGCACGGACCCCCGGTTCCCCGACTTCCTCCGCCTGGTCGATACCACCCCGGCACTGCGCGAATACGCCCGCCGCATGTGGCTGCGCCACGAGAACGCCCTGGCCACGGCGATCGCGGAGGACGCCGGACTGCCGTCCGACGACCCCGGCTGCCGGGCGCTGGCCCACTTCGCCCTCGAAGCCACCACACTCGTCCGCGCGGACCGGGACCCCGAGGCCGCCCTCGCCCGGATCTTCGACCTGCTCGACAGCGGCTGGTCGGGCAGCACTCCTACGGACTGACCCGACCGCGCGCGGCCACCCACACGGCCACCCACGCGGCAGCCCACTCGGCCCGCGCCGAGAAGCCACCCGTCACCCGGCACCGACCCCCGCACCACCCGTGCCCGCACCACCTGTGCCCGCACCGGCCGCACCACCGGCACCGCCCGCGCCCATGCCCAGTCGGCCGGCCAGCTCCTCCTCCCCCACCGGGGTCAGCCGCAGCGCGCGGCTGCGCGGCGCCCGGGCGATCCATCCGGCCGTGGTGAAGGCATCGAGCAACTCCGCGCCGAGTCGCCCGGCCAGGTGGTGCCGCTGCTCGGTCCAGTCCAGGCAGAAGCGCAGCAGCGGGCGCCGCTGGTCGTCCACGAGGCGGCTCTCCGGCACACCCAGGCCGGTCAGCACCGGTATCGCCGCCGGCCCGAGCCGATACGGGTACTCAGCGTCAGCAGCACCACCGGCAGCAGGATCGGCGCCGACCACCGGCCGGACCCCGGCCGCGAGCCCCACCCCACCCGCCGGAACCAGCGCCCCCCTGCTCAACAGGCCCTCCGTGAGCGCCACCCCGAGCCGCCCCGCGGTGTGGTCGAAACAGACCCGCCCCCGGCGCAGCGCCTCGTTGCGGTTGCCGGCACGCAGCGTCCGCGGCGCCGTCTGGGGCGGGGCGAGTGCGGCCAGACCCTCCATCAGCTCGGCGATCCGGCGGTCGGCGAGCTCGTAGTACCGGTTGCGCCCCGACGGCCGGACGGTGATCAGCCCGGCCCGGACGAGCCGGTTCAACTGGGCGCTGGCGGCCTGGGGCGTGACGCCCGCGTGCTCGGCCAGCTCGCCCGCGGGCAGGCTGCGGCCCCCGGCGAGCGCCATCAGAATGCGGGCTCGGGTGCCGTTGGCGAACAGGCCCGCCACACGGGCGATGTCCGGTTCGCCGGTGCGCTCGGATGGGGTCATCCGGCCATTGTGGACCGGGAACGCTTCCACCGGCGTGGAAGCGGATCGCCACCATCCTCGGGGCATGAACGAGAAGGCCCTCTCCGTACCGCAACCTCCGTTCCCCGGCCCGACACCTGTCCCTACACCCGGCCCGACGCCCCGTCCGACCCCCCGCCCCCGGCTGCACCGACGGGTGCTGGCGGCGACCGGGGTCAGTTACGTCATCGTCCTGCTGGACGCCTCGATCGTGAACGTCGCCCTGCACGGCATCTCCGGCAGCCTCGGTGTCGGTGTCGACGGGCTGCAGTGGGTGGTGAACGCCTACACGCTCGCGTTCGCCGCGCTGCTGCTGACCGGCGGCACCCTCGCGGACCGCTGGGGCGCCCGCCGGGCCTACCTGGCGGGACTGTCGCTGTTCACCGCGGCCTCCGCCGGCTGCGGGCTGGCGACCGGCCTCCCCCTGCTGGCCGCCGGGCGTGCGGTGCAGGGCCTCGGTGCGGCCCTCCTCGTCCCGGCCGCCCTCCCCCTGATCGACCAGGCGCACCCGGAGCCGGAGTCGCGGGCCCGGGCGATCGGGATCTGGATGTCGCTGGGCGGCGTCGCGATGGCCGCGGGGCCGGTGATCGGCGGCGGCCTGATCTCCTGGCTCGGCTGGCGCGCCGCCTTCTTCGTCAACCTGCCGGTCGGACTCGCCGGGGTGTGGCTGGCGCGGCGGGTCACCGAGCAGCGGGCCACCGGGAAGCCGAGCACAGGGAAGCCGATCGCAGGGAAACGGGCCACGGGAAAGCGGGCCACGCACCCTCCCACCCTCCCGACACCGCAACGCCTCGACCTGACCGGCCAGTTGACCGCGATCCTCGCACTCGGCCTACCGATCACGGTGCTCATCCAGGGCCGCGACTGGAACGCACCGCTGGTGTGGGCGGCCCTCGCGCTGTCCGGCGTGGCCGCGGCGGCCTTCCTCCTCGCCGAACGGCGCAGTCGGCATCCGATGCTCCCGCTGTCGCTGTTCCGCGACCGGGTCTTCGCGGCCTCCACCGTGGTCTCCGCGACCTCGGCGCTGGTCTTCTACGGCCTGCTGTTCGTCTGCGGCCTCTACTTCCAGCAGGTGCGCGGCTATCCGCCGGTCCGGGCCGGACTGGCCCTGCTGCCGCTGACCGCGAGCGTCGCCGTCGGCGGCTTCGGCTCCGCCCGGACGGCACGGCTGCTCGGTCCGCGCCGGTCGATGTGCGTGGCCTTCGGTGCTTACGCGGTCGGGGCGTTGGGGCTGCTGGGCGCCTCCGGATCCTCCCCGTACTGGAGGGTGCTCGCGCCCATGGTGGTGATCGGACTCGCGGGCGGATTCATCTCCCCGGCGGCGACCGCACCGGCTCTCGGCACCGTCGCCAAAGCCCGCGCGGGCATCGCCGCGGCCGCGCTCAACACCGCCCGGCAGTCCGGATCGGCGGCCGGCGTCGCCGCCTTCGGCACACTGGTCACCGCCGCCCAGCCCTTCTCCCGGGGACTGCACGCCGTGCTGTGGCTGATCGCCCTCGCCTCCGCTGCCGCCGCGGCCCTGTGGGCGTACACCTTCCGGCCGACCGCACCGGCTGACCGCACCGACCGAGCGTCCGCCCGCCTGACGAAGCGGACCCGCCCCCGCCCACACAGTCCGCACCCGTCCGACCTCCCCGAACCCGCCGACTCCCCTCCACAACACCCGAAAACGAGCACGTCAAAGGCCCGGACGGCGCCGCCGGACCGGGCTTGACGCTCCCTCGCGCTTCCACCACCCTTTCACTATTCGAATAGTGAAAGGGTACTTTGCCCATGCCGGCGCCCCTCACCCCCATCCCTCCGCTCACCCCGGCCCACCCCCTCCCGGAACCGACCCCCCGCCTACTGCAACCGGCCCGCTTCCCCCGCACCGTCCGCTTCCCCCGCGCCACCCGCCTCCTGTACGCCCTCCGCCACCCCCGCACCATCCCGCTCCCCCGGCACCCCGCGGTCCTGGCCTGGGGCCTCGCGGCCGGCTTCGCCGCGCTCTACACCTGCGTCGCCGTCAACCGGCACCGACGCGGCCTCACCAAGGCCTACGACCTGGGGATCTTCGAGCAGGCCGTCCGGGCGTACGCTCACGGCCGGGCGCCGATCGTGCCGCTCAAGGGCCCCGGCTACAACCTGCTCGGCGACCACTTCCACCCACTGATCGCCACCCTCGCCCCCGTCTACCGGGCCTTCCCCACCCCGCTGACCCTGATCGTGGCCCAGGCCCTGCTGATGGCACTGGCCGTCGTCCCGCTCACCCGCTGGGCCCACGAGGTCGCCGGACCGCGGGTGGCGCTGCTCGTCGGCTGCGCCACCGGGGCCTCCTGGGGAATCGTCCGGGCCGCGGCCGACGACTTCCACGAGATCGCGTTCGCCGTCCCGTTGCTCGCCTTCACCGCCACCGCGCTCGGTCGGCGCCGACCGCTGGCCGCCGCCCTCTGGTCGCTGCCGCTGCTGCTGGTCAAGGAGGACCTGGGGTTGACGGTGGCCGCCGTCGGCCTGCTGATCGCCTGGCAGGCCCGAGAGGACCGGCGCACCCCGCTGCCCGGACTCGCCCTCGCCGCTCTCGGCCTCGCCGCGACCGCGCTCACCGTGCTCGTCGCGCTGCCGGCCTTCAACCCGCACGGCGGCTTCGACTACTGGCAGCAGCTGGACGGCGGCGGCCACGCCACGTCCTGGAGCACGCTCTGGACCGCGCCCCTGCGGCTCGGATGGCCGCCGATCAAGTGGCTGCTGCTGTTCCTGCTCGCCGCCACCACCGGCTTCCTCGGCCTGCGCTCACCGCTCGTCCTGCTCTGCGCCCCCACCCTGGCCTGGCGGCTGATCTCGGCCAACCCGCACTACTGGGGCGTCAGTTACCACTACAGCGCGGTCCTGATGCCGATCGTGTTCGCCGCCCTGATCGACGCCGTCCGCCGCGTCCGGCACACGGCCGCACATCACGTCCGACTCCCGACGGCCGCTCACGACCCCGCCGACACCCCGCACCACCCCACCACCCGCCCGGTCCGGCGCGCACTCGCCGTGACCGCCCTGGCGACGGTCGTGACGTTGCCGCTCTATCCGCTGCACGAGGTGGTGATGCCCGAGGCCTGGAGCACCTCGCCCCGGCTCACCGAGACCCGGGCGATGCTCCGCCTGATACCGGACGACGCGACCGTGGCGGCCTCCAACCACCTGGCCGCCCAGCTCACCGGTCGGGCGGAGGTCACTCTGGTGTGCCAGGACCCGGTCGGCTCCGGACCGGAGTGGGTGGCCGTCGACCTGCGCGATCCGAGTGTGCAGTCCCCGTGCGCCACCGCCGCCACCACCCGCATGGTGACGGCCTACCGCAGCCACGGCTACCGCCTGGTGGTCGACCGGGACGACCTGCTCCTGCTCAAACGGCCCTGACCGAACCCGACCGCCCCCCACCCCCGGGTCCCGCTTGACCAACGCGTCGCAGTGGGACACCATTCCACTATTGAACTAGTGAAAGGCCGCAACGGGTGTGATCGAGTACCGCATCGATCGGCGCAGCGGCGTCTCCACGTACCAGCAGATCGTGCAGCAGACCAAACAGGCGCTGCGGCTCGGCATGCTGCAGCCGGGGGACAAGCTGCCGACCGCCCGCGAGGTGGTCGAACTGACCGCGATCAACCCCAACACCGTGCTGAAGGCCTACCGCGAACTCGAACGTGAGGGACTGGTCGAGCCCCGGCCGGGACTCGGCACCTTCGTCCGGCGCTCGCTCGCCCGACCGGAGGCGGCCGCCGACGGGCCCCTGCGGGCGGACCTGGTCGGCTGGGTGGACCGGGCCCGGGAAGCCGGGCTGGAGCGCGAGGACATCGCCGCGCTGATGACCTCCGTGCTGGAGCAGCGCTTCGACAGCGGGGTATCCCCGGCCACGCCGAACTGAGCGGTGCCGGGGCCGCCTCGGCACGGCACGGCACCGCAGGTCCAACCGGGCCACGCACCACCGCCGAGGACCACCTCGGCACGCCACCGCACATCCAACCGAACCACGCACCACGCCGAGGGCCGCCTCGGCAGCACCGAACCGAGAACAGTGGGGGGACCGGGTGAACGACCCGACAACCGTGGCTCCGGCGCTGGAGGCCGTCGGACTCGGCAGGCAGTACCGGGGCGGCTGGGCCCTGCGGGACTGCGACTTCACCGTGCCGGCCGGGCGGATCTGCGGCGTGGTGGGCCCCAACGGGGCCGGCAAGAGCACCCTGCTCTCCCTCGCCGCCCGCCAACTCGAAGCCTCCGAGGGAGAGTTGCGGGTGTTCGGCGAACCGGCCGGCACCCCGGAGCAGCGCGCCCGGGTCGCCTACGTGGCCCAGGACAAGCCGCTCTACCCGGGCCTCACCGTCGCCGAGACCCTGCGGATGGGCCGCGAGCTCAATCCGGTCTGGGACCAGGAGGCGGCCCAGCAGGTCGTCGACCAGGGCGAGTTGCGGCCCCGGGCGCGGATCGGCTCGCTCTCCGGGGGCCAGCGGACCCGGGTGTCGCTGGCGCTGGCCGTCGGCAAGCTCCCCGAACTGCTGCTGCTCGACGAGCCGATGGCCGACCTCGACCCGCTCGCCCGGCACCAGCTGATGGGCACCCTGATGTCGACCGTCGCCGAACGCGGCACGACCATCGTGGTGTCCTCGCACATCCTCCCCGAGCTGGACGGCGTCATCGACCACCTGCTGCTCGTCCAGGGCGGACGGATCCGGCTGTCCGGCGACCTGGACGAGATCCTGGACGGACACCAGCTGCTCTCCGGGCCCGCCGGGAGTACCGAGCTCCCGCCCGAGGTGGTGATCGAGCAGCGGATCGGCGGGCGCCGGGCGAGCGCCCTGGTGCGCACCGGGGAACCGCTGGACGGGCCCTGGGAGAGCGAACGGCCCAGCCTGGACGAGCTGTTGCTCGGCTACCTCCGCTCACCGGCCGCCTCCCCCGCCGCCGCCTCCCGCGACACCGGCCCTCACCCGAGCGCCTCCCACGGGACCGACTCCCGCCCGGAAGCCGGCACCCCGGCGAACGACGAGAAGGCAGCATGAGCACCGACGCCCTGACCGACCCCGCGAGGCCGGCTCCCGCCACCGCCGCCCCCGCCGCCCCGGCCATCCGGGAGCGCTCCGCGACCCCCCGGCTCCGCGGCCTGCTCTGGCTGTCGCTCCGTCAGAACCGACTGCTGCTCTGGCTGTTGGTGGCTCTGACGGTCCTGACCTCGGCCAATCTCATCTGGGTCCACGTCGCCAGCCAGCACATCGTGGGCGTGCTGCGGCGAACGGGCTGCTACACCTCGAACAGCGACGCGTGCTGGACGGTCCTCGCGCCGATCAACGAACCGTACTTCTGGTTCACCTCGGTGCTCCAACCCGTCGTCACCGCCGTTCCGTTGCTCATCGGCGTGTTCATCGGCGCGCCACTGCTGGCCCAGGAGCACGAGCGGGGCACGATCCGACTGATCCGCGCCCAGTCCGTCAGCCCCGTACGCTGGCTGGCCGCCCGCCTCGCGGTGCCGGGTCTCGCCGTACTGGCCCTGACCGGGGTGCTCGCCTCGCTGATGACCTGGGTGTGGTGGAACGACCTCATCAAGGGCCCGGCCTCGTTCGACCCGCCGTTCCAGTTCTTCACCTACCCGGCGCTCGGACTGGCCCCGATCGCCTGGTCCCTGTTCACCCTGGCCCTGGGCGTCCTGGTCGGCCAGGTGGTGCGCCGCACCCTGCCCGCGATGTTCCTCACCGCCGCACTGGTCGCGATCACCCACGGCCTGATGCGCTGGGCCCGTCCCTCCTTCCACTCCACCGTCGACGCGGTGGTTCCGCTGGGGGCCATGCAGCCCAACAACGCGTGGCTGGTCGACGTCAAGACGGTGTTCCCCGACGGCAGGCGCATCAGCACCGAGTCGTGCTTCGACCCGCACTCCTGCGACGGGGCCGTCAACACCTGGCTGAGCTACCACCCCGCCGGCCATCTCGTCCCGATCCAACTCGTCGAGTCCGGGATCCTGTTGGCGCTCACCGCCGGCGCCCTGCTCGCGGTCTTCCGCCTCATCCGCCGCTGAACCCCCGCCCCGTCGGCAGCGGGATCGGCCGTCGCCAGGGCGGGGCGACGGCCGGGCGAGGGCGAGGCGACGGCCTGGCGACGGCGGGGCGGCGGACCTCCCCCGGCCGCGCGGCACTTGGCGAAAGGTTGACCTGTTCACGGCAGATAGTTGACTCCCGGCCCACCTATGGTCGGCCCATGCCCTCACAGCCCATCAGGCCCACCGCACTGCCGGTCCTGCCCTACCGCAAGCCCACCCGCGGCCGGGACTACTGGGTCCTGGACAACGTCCTGCCCGACCCGGACGCCGTCCGCGAACGCGTCCTGACCCGCGGCGACTGGACCGAGGGCTACCCGCACCGGCCCGAGACCTGGCCCGGCCTGCGGACCATGCCGGGCCTGGAACCGGACGAGCTGGCGCGGGTCGAGGCCCAGGTCCGCAAGGCGACCGGCGCCTCCCGGCTCTGGGTGCAGAGCACCCCGGGCGGCGGCACGCTCAACCACAACTGCGTCCAGGTCGTCGGCGCCGGCGAGTCGGAGTCCCGTCCGCACACCGACTCCCGCGCGCTCTGCCGCTACGCCGCCGTGCTCTACCTCAGCCCGGGCGCCCCCAAGGACGCCGGCACCAGCTTCTACCGCCAGCAGTTCCCCGGCGGGCGGCTCGGTGGCAACCTGGTCAACGCCCCGCACAACAACCTGGTCGAGGCGCTCGGCACCCGCCACGTCCCCGCCGACCACTTCACCGAGGACGTCCGCGTCCCCAACCGCTACAACCAACTGCTCCTCTACCACGCCAACCTCATCCACAGCGCCACCGACTACTACGGCGCCGAACTCGCGGACCGCCGGATGACGGCCGTGTTCTTCTGGATGGCCTGACGAACGGGACGGCCCGACCAGCTGAACACTCCGACTCCCGGACGGCACGACCAGGGGGTTCGAACCGCCCCCGCCCGGGGACGCTCGCCGCATGACCTCCGACCCGACCTCTGACCCGACCCCCGGCTCGACCCCGGACCCGACCCCCGACGCCGTACCCCCCACCGAGACGGTCCGCCCCGACTGGGCCGGGATCGACCGGCTGCCCACCCTCGACCTGCTCCGCCTGATGAACGCCGAGGACCGCACCGTTCCCGCCGCCGTCGCCGGGGAGTTGCCGCGGATCGCCGCCGTGGTCGACGCCGTGGCCGCCCGGATGGCCCGCGGCGGCCGGCTGGTCTACGCCGGGGCCGGCACCGCCGGACGGCTCGGAGTGCTGGACGCCGCCGAGTGCCCGCCGACCTTCGGCACCGATCCGGCCCTGGTCGTGGGCCTGATCGCGGGTGGCCGGACGGCCGTGACGGCGGCCGTCGAGGGCGCCGAGGACCGCACCGACCTGGCCGAGGCCGATGTCGCGGCGCTCGCACTGACCCCGGCCGACACCCTGGTGGGCGTGTCCGCGTCCGGCCGCACCCCGTACCCGCTGGCCGCGATCCACGCCGCCCGCACGGCCGGGGCACTGACCGTCGGACTGGCGTGCAACCGGGGCTCGGCGCTGGTGGCGGCGGCGGAGCTGGGCATCGAGGTGGAGGTCGGCCCGGAGGTGCTGGCCGGGTCCACCCGGCTCAAGGCGGGCACCGCGCAGAAGCTGGTGCTCAACCTGCTGTCCACGGCCGTGATGGTCCACCTCGGACGTACGTACGGAAACCTGATGGTCGATCTGCGGGCCACCAACACCAAGCTCCGCGAGCGTGCCCGCCGGATCGTCGCCGAGGCCACCGGCGCCGACCGGGACGCCGTCGGCCGCGCCCTCGGCGCCACCGACGGCCGCACCAAGGACGCGATCCTGGTGCTGCTCGCCGACGTGGACGCACCCACCGCCGCCCAACTCCTCAAGGCTTCGGACGGACGGCTGCGCGACGCCCTGGAACGCGCCCGCCACCAGGGCCCGCCGCCCGCCTAGCCCCGCAACCGCCCGCGCGTGACCAGCGGTTACCCGAGCTGCAGGTCCGCCGCCGTCACGACCTCGCCCAGCCGCGGGAAGTTCAGCTCCACCGAGGCCCGGTGCTCCGCCTCCGTCAGCCCGGTCATCGCGTCCTCGACGAACACCAGTCGGTAGCCGTGGTCGGCGGCCGCGCGGGCGCTGGACTCGACGCCGAGGTTGGTGGCGATCCCGGTGAAAACCAGCGTGCGCACGCCCCGGGCCTGGAGCAGTTCGTGCAGTCCGGTGCCCTGGAAGGCGCCGATGGTGCGCTTCACCACGACCTCGTCGGCCACCGCCTCGACCTCGGCCGACAGTTCGCTGCCGGGCGGCTGTTCGGCGACGCCCGGCCGCTCGACCCGCACCGCCACCACGGGGGCGCCGGCCGCGCGGAACTCCTCGGCCAGGCGCAGCGAGGCCGCGACCACCTCCGGGCCGGTGTGCGGCGCGAGCTGATTGGCGACGATCCGGTCCATCAGGTCGATCAGGACCAGCGCGGTACTGCCGGGTTCAAGGGTGGTCATGGCGCTCACGCTAGCCCATCCCCCGTCACACCCGAACCCTGAGCACCGTCTGCACCGTCAGCACCGCCCGCCCCTTCCGCCGCCTCCCGCGCGATCTCCACCCGGAAGCCCTCGATCAGCACCCGCAGCCCGTACTCGAAGTCGGCGTCGTGGTCGGTCATCCGCAGCACGTCGACCGCCTCGCTCAGCAGCGGCAGCCCGCGCAGCGCCTCGTCGGGGAAGGGTGGCCGGGCCCGTTCCGCGGCGTCCTGCCGCCAGGCCTGCTCCTCGGTGACCCAGCCCATGATGTACCGGTCGACGGTCAGCAGCAGCCGCAGCGCGGTGCGCGGGCGCAGCCCGGACCGGCACAGTGCGCTCAACTGCGCTTCGACGGCCGGGAGTTCGTCCTCGGTGGGCAGGGTTCCGGCGTGCACCCGGGCGCCGTCGCGGTAGGCGAGCAGGGCGCTCCGCTTGGCCCGGGCGTCGGCGGCGATCCAGTCCGGCCAGTGCTCCGGGTCCGGTTCGCGGTCGGGCGGGAGGGCTTCGGCGAGCATCGCCTCGGCCATCAGGTCGAGCAGTTCGCGCTTGTTCTTGAAGTGCCAGTAGAGCGCCGGCGACTGCACGCCGAGCTCGCGGGCGAGCCGCCGGGTGCTGAGCCCGTCGATGCCCTCCTCGTTGAGCACGCGCAGCGCGGTGCGCACCACCTCGTCACGTTGCAACGCCATCGGATCGGCCTCCCGGTAATCCACTTGCGGACCCACCTTATCGCCGATAAGTTCCGATCCCGTCCTTATCACCGATAAGGGCTCCGTGGCCGTGGCCCGCACCCCAAGAGCGGCCGAGGACCCCGAGAACACCGAGAACACCGAGCACACCGAGGACCCCGCATTGACCCCAGATCCAGCCGGGCCCGGGCCCCACGGCCCACAGCCCGGGCCCCACGACCCACAGCCCAGGCCCCGCAACCCCCTGCCCAAGCTCCGCCGTCTGCTGCCCGACACCACGCCCTGGCGCTCCTCCCGCGACTTCCGGCTCACCTGGACCTCCGGCACGATCACCCTGCTCGGCTCGGTCTTCACCATGACGGCGGTCCCGCTGCAGATCGCCCACCTCACCGGCTCGCCGCTCGCCGTCGGGGCCGTCGGCGCGGTCGAGCTGGCGCCCACCGTCCTGTTCGGCCTGTACGGCGGAGTCCTCGCCGACCGCGCCGACCGCCGCACCGTCGCCCTGGCCACCGAGGTCGCGCTCGCCCTGCTCAGCGCCCTGCTGCTGGCCAACGCCCTGCTCGGCACACCGGCCCTCTGGCCGCTCTACCTCGCCGCCGGCCTGGCGGCGGCGATCCAGGGCCTCCAGCAGCCCTCGGTGGAGGCGATGATCCCTCGCCTGGTACCGCCGGAGCAGTTGGTGGCGGCCGGAGCGCTGCTCTCGCTGCGCTGGAGCATCGGCGGCGTGGTCGGCCCGGCGGCCGCCGGGCTGCTGATCGCCACGGCCGGCGTCCCGGCGGCGTACCTGGTGGACCTCGCCACCTTCCTGCTGTCGATCGCCCTGCTCGCCCGGGTACGGCCCGTCCCCTCGTCCCGGGACGCCGAGGCGCCGGCGTTGCGCGAGTTCACCGAGGGCGTCCACTACGCGGCGCGGCGGCCCGACCTGCTGGGCACCTACCTGGCCGACCTCGGCGCCACCGTCTTCGCCCTGCCCACCGCACTGTTCCCCTTCCTGGCCCAGGAGTTGGACGCGGAGTGGGCCCTCGGCCTGCTCTACTCTGCGTCCGCCGCGGGCAGCCTGGCCGCGGCCGCCACCGGCGGCTGGACCGGACGGGTGCACCGGCACGGGCGGCTGGTGCTGCTCTCCGCCGCCCTGGTCGGCGCGGCCACCGCCGCGGCCGCCGTCGCCCCCGGGCTGTGGACGGTGCTGCTCTGCCTGGCCGTCGCGGGCGGCGGCCACTGGATCGGCGACACCTTCCGCAGCGCCATCTGGAACCGGTCCGTTCCGGACGAACTCCGTGGCCGCACCGCCGGACTGGAGCTGATGATCGGCTCCGCCGGACCGGCCCTCGGCGACCTGCGGGCCGGCGGGCTCGCCGCCGGCCGGGGCATCCGGGCCGCACTGGGCACCGGCGGCCTGCTCTGCCTCGGCGGCAGCGCCGTCCTGACCGCCGCCCTCCCCGCGCTCTGGCGCTACGACCAGCGCGCCCTCGAACCGCAGGGCGCCCCGCACCCGCACCCCACGCCGAACCGGACCTGAGCACCGACCCCCTTCTGACGTGAATCCGTCGCTCCGCAACCACCGCCATTGACCATCCACCCCGCCCGACGATTGGCTCACCCGGAGCCGGCCGCCGGGGATTCCGACACCACAGCAGCACCGGACGTCACCGTCGACGCGGCCCGGCCGTTCCCAGGGGAGGGACCAGATGACCAGCCCGCACACCACCACGCGCCTGCTGCGCGCCGCCTGCGCCGTCGGCGCGGCCGCCGCCTTGGCGCTCACCACCACCCAGGCGGCCCACGCCGACGGCACCCACCACAAGCCGGGCACCGAACGCGTCTCCGTCGGGCTCGGTGGCGCCCAGCCCGACGGCGCCTCGCAGGCCGGCGGCCTGAGTGCCGACGGCCGCTACGCCGTGTTCACCTCGCGGGCCACCAACCTGGTGCCCGGCGACACCAACGGCAAGAGCGACGTCTTCGTCCGCGACCTGCGCACTGGCGGCATCGAACGGGTCGACACCGGCCCGGACGGCGCGCAGGCCGACGGCGACGCCCTCAGCGCCGCCATCAGCGGCAACGGCCGCTACGTCACCTTCAGCTCCTACGCCACCAACCTCGTACCGGGCGCCGCCCTGGGCTTCGAGGACGTCTACGTACACGACCGCTGGACCGGCGAGACCACCCTGGTCTCCGTCGGCGAGGAGCCGGGGCAGTCCCAGCAGGGCAAGTTCTCCGACCACCCGACGATCAGCCGGGACGGCCGCTACATCGCCTTCCAGTCCAACCGCTCCGACCTCGCCCCCGGCACGGTCACCTGGCAGGGCGCCAACATCTACGTCCACGACCTGCGGACCGGCGAGAACCGCCTGGTCAGCATCGGCGCGGACGGCAAGGAGGCGAACGGCTCCTCCGCCTCCCCGGTGATCAGCGCCGACGGCGGCTCGGTCGCCTTCGTCTCCAAGGCGAGCAACATCATCGGCACCGACCGGCCGGGCGCACTCGCCCCCGAGGCGGCCCGGCGGCTGACCGCCGAATCCGGCCAGGACTCCGACGAGCGGTTCGGCCTCGGCGCCCCCGCCGGGTCCCCGGCCGGCGCCGACCACCCCCAGTTGCTCAAGCCGCACCTCTACCCGATCTACGTACGCGACCTGCGTTCCGAGGAAACCGTCCTGGGCACCCCGGACGGCCAGGGCGGCTGGCGCGGCGGGGACTCCCCCTCGCTCAGCCCGGACGGCCGCTACCTGGTCTTCTCCACCTGGGTGCAGCACGGCGACGGCTGGGCGGACCGGCACTTCGAGGTCTACGCCCGGGACCTGGAGGCGGGCACCGAGACCCTGGTCAGCGTCGGCCTGCCGGGCACCAAGACCACCCGTGACTCCTTCAACGGCCGGATGACCGCCGACGACCGCTGGGTCTACTTCGAATCCTCGGCCGGCAACCTGGTGCCCGGTGACACCAAGACCGTCTCCGACGTCTTCCGGCGCGACCTGTGGACCGGCCGCACCGAGCGGATCAGCCTGGCACCGGACGGCTCGGAGTCCGCCGGCGCCGCCTACGACCCGTACGTGGACGCCCGAGGCACCACGGTGGTGTTCACCTCGGAGGACGGCACCCTCGTCCCGGGCGACACCAACAAGGTCTCGGACGTGTTCCTCCGCCGCCTGCCGAAGCAATGACAGCGAAGCACTGACCCCGAAGCACTGACCCCGACGCGCAGCCCCGCCCGCCGAAGCCGGACCGGCTACCCGTGGGCCGGCAACGCGTACCCCAACTGGGAGATCACCGACCACAGTTGATCCGCCAGATTGGCCGTGGCCGCGACCGCCCCGAAGAACACCTCGGGCGCGGCCGCGGCTGCGGCCAGCCCGCCCTTGGCCACCGCCCCCAGCCCCGCCACCACCCCCGATCCTGCGGCCGCCCACACCCCCAGGGCCAGCAGCCCGACCGCCCCCAGCCCGACCAGGAACAGTTCGCCCTCGGGGGTGAACAGCCGCCGGTCGCGCTCGACGGCCACCGCCAACTCGGGTACCAGCGTGGGCCCGAGCGGCCCCGGCCGCTGCCGGGCACGGATCAGGTTGAGCATCGCCTCCCGGATCTTGTCGGGCAGCTGCACCGCCCGCAGCGGGACCCGATGGATGTGGTACAACACCAGCCCGTCGTAGCCCGGCCGCCCCTGGTCCGGCCTCGGGTGGTCGCGGAAGTCGGCCCGGTCGGTGGGCCAGTAGCAGATCCAGTCGACGTACGTCTCCCCGTTCTGCTCGGTGACGTTGACCGGCATCGGCAGGATCTTCAGCCCGGCCCCGAGCCGCCAGTCGGTACCGGCCGCCACCACCGTGTACGGCAGTTGCTTGACGGCGGTGCGCTGCAGGGCGATCAACCGGTTCTCGATCACCCGGGCACACGGGTCCCGCAACACCGCGATCTTGCCCTGGAGTTCGCGGTAGGTGTCCAGGGCGCCGTCCTCGGTGCCGACCTCCAGCGCCTCCATCCGCAGCTCGGGGACGTGGTTCTGGAGGCCGAGCAGATCGGGCTTGAGCGCGCCGCCCGGGGTGAGCTCGCGGATCGCCTTGACCAGCTTCACCGCCGGGGTGCTCTTGTCCTTCAGCATCCGCTTGATCGCGTCGACCTTGGCCGTCGGGTAGATGTTGTGCAGGTCCTCGGACAGCACCTGGAGCACCATCCGCAGCACCGGGTCCTGCGGTTGGGCGGTGAGCCGCCCGTACGGCAGTGCCTCCTCCGGGCCGAGCCGGTCCCGGCGCGGGGTGCCCCACCACTCGGAGATCCGGTCCAGCTGGAAGGTCACCCAGGTCGCGCCGGGCCGGGCGTCGAAGTCCACCCCGAAGTGGTGGCGCACCCACAGCTCGGCCGCCAGGTACTCGAAGACCGTCGGCGGCTCCGCGCGCGCCTTGCCCAGCAGCAGGCAGGTGTCGGAATCCCTGAGAAAACTCATGCGCCCGCCTCGCTCCGCTCGGCAGGGGCATTCGCCCATACGCACCCCTCGATGGTTCGCTCGCTACGCTCGCTCACGAGATGTCCTTCAACGGGCTGCTCACCGCGATGTCCGTCCCCGAGGTGGGCGTGTACTCGTTCCACTCCGCGATCAGCGTGCCCCGGTGGCCGGGGCGGCGGACCGGGAACGGCGTCAGGGTGCCGTCGTGCCGGTGGGTCAGCCCGCTCAGCAGCAGATGGCCGTCGTCCGGCACCCGGACCACCCGGGCGGTCTCCTGGATCCGCCGGTCGTCGTACTCGTCCACCACGACCGCGGTGTCCGGGTCGAAGCCCGCGCTGGAGGCGACCGGCACCAGCACCGGCGCTCCCCCGGCGGCCGGCGCGACCACGGCCGCGCAGGTGGTCACCACCTCGTCCTCCAGCAGCAGCGAACTGCTGCCCGGGTTGGCCGGCGGGATGCCCGGATAGTTGCGGTCGTCGTAGGCGGCGATCTCCCGGGCGATGCTCAGGTACGGGTGGTCGGGGGGTAGTTGGGCGCCGTGGTAGCCGCCCTCGGCGAACCGCACCCAGGCCTCCTCCCAGCCCTTGCGCACGGTGAGCACCACCCGGGCGCTGCCCGCCCGCAGGAAGGCCTGCCGGTTGGCGTCCGGGTGCTGGATCCGGCTGACGAAGGGCCAGGCGGCGGGCGCGTCCCAGAAGTAGGAGTAGAGGAAGGTGACCACGTTCTCCCATTCGATGGCCTGGTTGACGAAGGCCACCTCCGCCTCGTGGCCGAGCACCGCCGACCAGGCCGCGGCGCTCACCCCGAGCGCGCCGGTGGCGTCGCCGGGGAAGCCCGCGCCGTGGCGCAGCAGGTCGAGGTCGCCGCCGACCGAGGCCGTGACGGCGTCCACCACCTCCGCCGGCATCAGGTGGTAGTCCACCCCGAGCAGGAAGCGCAGCACGCCCTTCATGATCTCGTCGCTCTCCTCGCGCCGCAGCGTGAGGGTGTCCACGCCGTTGAGGCGGTCGCGCAGCGCGGCGGCGCGGGCGGCGAGGTCCTGCTGTTCGGCGTAGTACTTGGTCTGGGCTGCGTTGAACAGGGCGGCCCAGACGTCGTTCTGCCACTGCCGGCGCGCCTCGTCGGTGGGTTCGACGACGGCGGTCAGGCTCAGCCAGGTCTGCCGGTTGTTGACCAGGTGGAAGCTGACCACGCACGGCCCGCTCGCGTGCGCCAGCAGGCCGCCGTTGGCCGGGTCGGCGAGGTCGACCGGGCCATGGGTGCCGAACGGCTCGTTCCACTCGGGGATGCTGCTGCCGAGCACCTTCAGGTTGTAGTTGTACTCGCCGGTGCGGCTCTCCGAGGTGAACTGGAACATCAGCTTCTTGATCCAGTACCGGTCCGGGACGTTGAGCGGCGGCGCGTCGAAGATGCCGGCGCCGTCGTTGTTCGGCGCGGTGACGTTGACGTGGATGTCCGGGTGCGCGCCGGGGGCGAGCGGCACCGCGGCGCCGTACTTCTCGGCGAGCACCAGGTAGTGCGCCTGGGTCTCCCCGGCGCGGATCTCCTCGGTGATGTCGGAGTGCGGCACGTCGAACTGGAACGGGCCCAACTTCGATTCCAGCGCAGCGAGTTCGGCGTACGACTGGCGCAGGGCGCCGGCCGGCTCGGGGATCGCCAGGTCGTAGGTCAGCCGCAGCCCGGAACGGTAGAGCCGCACCCGCCACTTGCGCATCATGCTGAAGTAGTCGATCCGGACCGGGTCGGTGGGGCTGGCGTTCTTCAGGGTGCGGGTGGTGGTCTCCGAGGAGCCGGTCACCGTGGTGGTGGTGATGGTGGTCTTGTGCTCCTGCTTGGTCCGCGCGGAGGCCTTCTGGGTGATCGTGGTGGCGTGCTTGCGGCTGTCGGTGGCGGACTGCGAGTCGGCGCTCTGGCTGGTCATCCCGGAGGTGGCGGAGCCCGAGATCAGCGGGATCCCGCCGGAGACGGTGCCGGTGACGTTGAACTGGTTGCTGTGCTGGAGCTGGCTGGTGGTGGACTGGGCGAGTTCGGTGTTGTCGGTGACGCCGGTCTCGCTGACGTTCTCCAGCGAGTCGGTGACGATCGAGCTGAACTCCTTGGAGGTGACGGACCACTCCTTCTGGGTGACGGCCGTCTCCTCCAGCGGCGCGAGCGGTACGGTCGCGACGAGTTCACCCCGCTCGATCCCGGCCGGGGCCATCTCCAGCCGTTCCAGGTTCATCAGACCGATCGGGTCGACGGCCGCGTTGTGGTCGTAGGCGGCGTTCGCGGCGGCGGCCCGACCGGCCCGGGCCCGGCCCTCGGCACTGGCGTCCGCCCGGCGCAACCGCTCCAGTTCGCCGCCGAGTTCGCGCAGCGCGGGCCCGTCCAGGGCAGCCAGCGCAGCGGCCCGCGCCCGCCGGTCGCCGGGGTCGGCCGCCGAGGCGGCGAGCAGCTCCCAGGGCAGCTCGGCCGTCAACCGCCCGCGCAGCGCCGTCACTTCGTCCGGCCGGGGGTCGAGCCGGCGCAGGTAGGCGTGCTCGACCAGGCCCGGGCCGTGCGGCGGCGCGTCCACCTTCAGCGGGACGAGGGTGGCCTTGTCGATGCTGCGGGCCGCGTGGGCGAGCACGGGCCGCGACGGCGTGCCGCCGGGCCAGGGCGATCCGACCGGCTTGGCTCCTCCGGGCCACGACGGTTCAACCGGCTGGGCACCGCCCGGCCAGGGCGATGCGGTCGATTGCCCGGGCGCCCCCGGGATGCGGTCGGTCATGACGAGCCCCCCTTGATCGATCTGCTGCCCGCGACCTACCCGGCGGCGCACCCCTGACGCACCGCGCACGAACGGCGCGCGCCGCACCACGCGTTGCGCGGAGGTGCACACCGGCGCGCAGCCACACCACACGCCCTCCGAGCAGCCTGCACGCCCCACCCGACCGGTCCACGTCAAGCGAACTCTTGCCCCGGTCAGGACAACTGACGCTTCGTCAACTATTAACCGCCTCCCGTCTACTCGCATAGATCCGCCGATGGTGGCATGGACACACACCGCCCGGCATCCCGCACCGGGCCCGTGACAGGGAGCTTCCCCCCATGCTTCGCACCCACCGCATCGCCCCCGTCGTCGCCATCGCCGTACTCGCCGCGGCCGCCCTCGCGACCGCCGGCACCGCGCACGCGGCCACCGCCCACACCCCGGCCGCGCACACCCGCGCCGCCCTCGACCTCAGCTGCTCACAGTCCTACCTGCCGCTGCCCGACCCGGCCTGCACCCCCGGCGCCACCAACCCGGACGTCACCCAGGACACCATCGACGACACCATCTGCGTGCCGGGCTACAGCACCTCGATCCGCCCCTCCACCTCGTACACCAACCGTCTGAAGGTGCAGCAGATCGCCCAGTACGGCTACGCCGACACCGACACCGCCGACTACGAGGAGGACCACTTCATCCCGCTCTCGCTCGGCGGCCACCCGACCGACCCGAAGAACCTCTGGCCCGAGCCGCGCTACGCGGCCGACCCGAGCGGCCTGACCTCCACCGACAAGGACACCGTGGAGTACAAGCTCTACCGCGCCGTCTGCAACCGCCAGGTGAACCTGGTCCCCGCCCAGCAGGCCATCGCCACCAACTGGACCACCGCGCTCTCGGTCCTCGGCCTCAGCTGACCGACGCCCGACGGCACGGGCCCCCAGCCACGAGGCGCGGGCCTGCCACCCCTCGGCGCGGGACTCCCACCCCTCGGCGCGGGCCCCTCACAGCACCAGGGCCCGCGCCGACGCCCGTACCGGCGCCGGGAGTTCGGTCCGCCCGCGCAGATGGCGGTCCACCGCCGCCGCCACCGCCCGGCCCTCGGCGATCGCCCAGACGATCAGCGACTGGCCCCGTCCGGCGTCCCCGGCGACGAACACCCCGTCCACGGCGGTGCCGAACCCGTCGTCCCGCTCCAGGGTGCCCTCCGGCCCGATGCCCAGACCGAGTTGGGCGAACAGCGGCTGGTCCGGCTCCGGCCCGGTGAAGCCCAGCGCGAACAGCGCCAGCTCCGCCGGGAGCACCCGCTCGGTGCCCGCCCGGGGCCCGCGCCCGACCAGCTCGGCCGCGGCGACCCGGACGGCCGCCAGCCGCCCGTCCGGCCCCGGCTCGAACCCGACCGTGACCGCCTCGAACGCCCGCCCGCAACCGTCCGGAACCTCGGCCCGGTCCGCCGCGCCCCCGTCCGCCGCCTCCCCTTCCAGCACCGCCCCTTCCAGCACCGCCCCCGACTCCTCGTGCGAGGTCGTCTCCCGGTACACCTTGGGATGGACCGGCCACGGCTGTCCCGCCCCCCGGCGCTCCGGCGGACACGGGTTGATGTCCAGCTGGGTGACCGAGGCCGCGCCCTGCCGGAGCGCCGTCCCCAGGCAGTCGGCCGCGGTGTCCCCGCCGCCGATGATCACCACCCGCCGTCCCTCGGCGGACAGCGGTGAGCACGCCCGGTCCCCCTCGTCCACCCGGTTCGCCCAGGTCAGGTACTCCATCGCCGGGTGCACCCCGGCCAGCCCGCACCCGGGCACCCCCGGTTCCCGGTGGGCGCCCGCGCCCACCGCGACCACCACCGCGTCGTACCCGGAGCGCAGCTGCTCCGCCGTGACGTCCCGCCCGACCCACACCCCGGTGCGGAACTCGGTGCCCTCGGCCCGCAGCTGGTCCAGCCGCCGTTCCAGCCGGTGCTTCTCCAGCCGGAACGGCGGGATCCCGTAGCGCAGCAGCCCGCCCGGGCGGTCGGCCCGTTCGAAGACCGTGGTCGCGTGCCCGGCCCGGGTCAGCTGCTGGGCGGCGGCCAGCCCGGCCGGGCCGGAGCCGACCACCGCCACCCGCCCGCCCGGCTCCGGCCGCTCGGGCCGCTGCGGCCGGTCCCAGCCCTCCGCCCAGGCCCGGTCGGCGATCGCCAGCTCGACGTTCTTGATCGCCACCGCGGCCCCGTCGATCGCCAGTACGCACGCGCTCTCGCACGGCGCCGGGCAGAGCCGCCCGGTGAACTCGGGGAAGTTGTTGGTGGCCAGCAGCCGGGCGGCCGCGGCCCGCCAGTCCCCGTCGGCCGTCAGCCGGTTCCACTCCGGGACGAGGTTGCCCAGCGGACATGCCGCGTGGCAGAACGGCAGCCCGCAGTCCATGCAGCGTGCCGCCTGCCCGCTCACCAGCGGCAGCGGCGTCCCCGGCCGGTACACCTCCCGCCAGTCCCCGAGCCGCTCGCGCGCGTCCCGCCTCGCCCGCTCCGCGCGCGGGGTGGTGAGGAAGGCCATCCGCCCTGCCATCGCGTCTGCCATCACGGCCTCCGGCGGTGCTCGCCGACTCGGACCGGCGGCCCGCCGTACAGGCCCCGTCCCACCAGCCCCGCCCGACCGGGCCCACCACACCGGGCCCGCCCACCGGCACGCCACCGTGTGGCCACCGTACGCCCACGAAGCAGCGGGCGACACCCGCGGCGGCCGAGAACCCGGCGCCCCGCCCTCCCCTGCCGTGAGCACGCCAGGGACAATCTCCCGCATGACCCACACCGTGCTGATCGCCGAGGACGACCGCGCCATCCGCGATTCGCTCACCCGCGCCCTGACGCTGGAGGGCTACCGGGTACGGATCGCCGCCGACGGCACCCAGACCCTCGCCGTCCTCGCCGAACAGCGACCGGACGTCCTGGTGCTCGACGTGATGATGCCCTCGCCGGACGGCCTGGAGGTCTGCCGCCGACTGCGCGCCACCGGCGACCGCACCCCGGTGCTGATGCTCACCGCCCGGGTCGAGGTCCCGGACCGGATCGCCGGCCTGGATGCGGGGGCGGACGACTACCTGGTCAAGCCCTTCGACGTGGACGAGCTGTTCGCCCGCCTGCGCGCCCTGCTGCGCCGCAACCCGCCGTCGGAGACCACCGAGGACGTGCTCACCGTCGCCGACCTCCGGGTCGAGCCGCCGGCCCGCCGGGCCTGGCGCGGCGGCCGCGAACTCGAACTCTCCCGCACCGAGTTCGACCTGCTGGAGCTGCTCGCCCGCAACTCCGGCGCCGTGCTCGACCAGACCACCCTGTACGAGCGGATCTGGGGCTACGACTTCGGCCCCGGCTCGAAGAACCTCGCGGTGTTCATCGGCTACCTGCGCCGCAAACTCGACCGCCCCGGCCTCACCCCGCTGATCCACACCGTCCGCGGCGTCGGCTACACGCTGCGCGAGCCGTGATCGGCCCGGCGCGCCGCCGCCTGCCGCGCCCGGGCCTGCGCACCACCCTCTCGCTCGCCTTCGCCGCGATGGCCGCCCTGGTCGCGGTGGTGATCGGCTTGCTCGGCTACCACGCCGCCGCCCGGCTGATCCGGGACGACGAGACGGACGACTTCACCTCGGCCGTCAGCGCGGTCAGCGGCCAGGTCCAGCGCGAGAAGCTGTTCCCGGGGGACTTCAACAGCCCGAGCGGACTCGGCGAGCAGCTGCTGCACCCGATCCGGGTCACCGCCCAGGCCCTCGACTCCACCGGCGCCGTCCTCCCGGGCACCGCCCACCTCGACCTCCCGACCACCCCGGACGACCGAGAGCTCGCCCGCGCCGAGCTGCCCGCCCGGACGGTGGTCGATGTGCGCCGGATCGGCCGCAGCAGCTGCCGGGTCGGCGTGGTCTCGCTCGGCGGCGGCCGCGGCGCGGTCCAGGTGGTGCTCCAACTCGACGACATCGAGGAGCTGTTGGAGCGGCTGCGGCAGCAGATGGCGGCCGTGGTGGCCGGCGTCGTACTGATCGCCGGCGGGGCCGGGTGGCTGGTCGCCGGGCGGATCACCGGCCGACTGGTCCGGCTCACCGACGCCGCCGAACTGGTCGCCTCCAGCGGCCGCCTGGACGTCCCGGTGCCCGCCTCCGGGCGGGACGAGGTGGGCCGGCTCGGCCGCGCCTTCGACCGGATGCTGGTCCGCCTGGCCACCGCCAAGGAGAACCAGCGCCGGCTCGTCCAGGACGCCGGGCACGAGCTGCGCACCCCGCTGACCAGCCTGCGCACCAACCTCGCGGTGCTGCCCAACCTCGACCGGCTGCCGCCCACCGAGCGGGTCGCGCTGCTCGCCGACCTGTCCGAGGAGGCCCGGGGGCTGAGCCGGCTGGTGGAGGAGCTGGTGGCGCTCGCGGCGGACCGCAAGGCGGACGAGGACCCGGTCGAGGTGGTGCTGGCGGAGGTGGTCCACGAGGCCGCCGCCAAGGCCCGTCGCCGCAGCAACCGCGAGGTCGTCGTGGACGCGGACGACACCGTCGTGGTCGCCCGTCCCGACGCGCTGGCCCGCGCGGTGGCCAACCTGCTGGACAACGCGGCCAAGTTCGACCCGGCCGGGACGTCCCCGATCGAGGTGGTGGCCCGCGGCGGGCGGGTCGAGGTCCGCGACCGCGGCCCGGGCATCGACGACGCCGACCTGCACCGGGTCTTCGACCGCTTCTACCGGGCCACCGCCGCCCGCAGTCTGCCCGGTTCGGGCCTGGGCCTGGCCATCGTCGCCGAGGTGGCCCGCTCGCACGGCGGCACCGCCTTCGCCGCCAACCGGGAGGGCGGCGGCGCGGTGATCGGCTTCACCCTCGCCGGCTGAGCCGACTGAGCCGGCCGAACCGACTCGACGGCACGGACCCGCCGAACCGGCCGGACACGACGAACGGGCCCCGGCACCGTGCCGGGGCCCGTTCCGGAACCGGGATCAGACGGCGGCGAGCAGCCCCCGCCCGAACCAGTCGGCGTCGTCCTTCACGCCCGGCAGGACGAAGAAGTACCCGCCACCGGTCGGCGAGATGTAGTCCACCAGCGGCTCGTCGATCAGCCGGGTCTGGGTGGCCTCGAACTGCCGCGTCACATCCTGCTGGTAGCAGCAGAACACCAGGCCCATGTCCAGGTTGCCCGCCTTGTCGATGCCCCGGTCGTAGTTGTAACCGCGGCGCAGGATGCGGGAGTTGTCGGTGTCGGCGGTGCGCGGGTTGGCCAGCCGGATGTGGGCGTTGAGCGGGATCGCCTCGCCCTTCGGGTCCTTGCCGTAGTCCGGGGCGTCGTTCTCCTGCCGACCGTCCAGCGGCGCGCCGGTGTCACGGCGGCGGCCGAACATCTTCTCCTGCTCGGCCAGCGAGACGCGGTCCCAGAACTCGATCAGCATCCGGATGATCCGGATCACCTGGTAGCTGCCGCCGGTGGCCCAGGCGGGCTCGCCCATCCCGTCCGTGACCCAGATCAGCCGGTCCATCTCCCGGGAGGAGGAGGTGTCCGGGTTGACGATGCCGTCCTTGAAGCCCAGCAGGTTGCGCTGGGCGCCGTCCGGGCGGGACGGGTTCTGGAAGCCGTCGATCCGCCAGAGGATCTGCATCCCGCCGCGGGTGTGCCGGGTGATGTCGCGCAGCGCGTGCAGCACGGTGTCCTGCTGCTCGGCGCAGATCTGCAGCGAGAGGTCGCCGTGCAGCTCGCCGGGCTGCAGGTTGTCGTTGGGGAAGGTCTTCATCGGCGTCAGCTTGACCGGCTTGGCCTTCGCGAGGCCGTAGCGGTCGTCGAACAGCGAGGCGCCGACCCCGACCGTGACGGTCAGGTTGTCGGTGGCCACCGTCGGGCCGAGCATGCCGCTGTCCGAGGGCGGCGCGCCGACGCCGAGGTCGGCCGGGGCGCCGCCGGCGGTGAGGAAGCGGACCCGCTCGGTCAGGGTCTTGAACAGGTCCTCCAGGCCCTTGCGGTCCTGGGCGATCACCTGGCAGGAGACGAAGGCCGCGTAGCCCTGCTGGGGGGTGCCGACGCCGGACTGGTGGGCGCCGTGGAACGGGACGGCGCCGGTCTTGGACTGGTGGCTGTCCCCGGCGACGGCCTGACCGGCCCCCAGGGTGAAGCCCCCGCCGGCCAGCACGGCGGCCCCGGCACCCGCGCCGAGCGCGGCCCGCACGAAGCTGCGCCGGGCCGGTCCGGCCGGGCAGCCGCCCTCCGCCGGGGCCGGAACGGCCGCCGCGGCGTGCGGGAACGGGCAGGTGCCTCCGGTGGCTGCGGTGTGGTCGGTCATCAGGCGGCCTTCCGGATCTCAAGCAGGGTGGGGATGAGCGAGAGGTTTTCGAGCAGCTGGCCGGTGGCGCCGTTCAGCTGACGGCGGGAGTCGGCGGTGAGCTTGTCCACCGGGGTCCAGCCCGCGGGCTGGTGGGCGGCGGCGACCAGGTCTCCGACCTGCTTCATGCCGGCGTTCACCCGGACCAGCACCTGCGGGTCGCGGTCGTCGAGCAGCGGCTGCAGGACGGTCAGCAGCTCCTGGGTGCCCGCCAGGTTGGCCTGGGCGGTGGCCAGGTTGGTGCCGCTGCCCATGTCGGTGTCACCGGTCAGCTCGAACTGGAGGGTGTTCTCCAGGATCTCGTGGGCGCGCAGCGGGAGGTCGCCCGGGTCGAAGTCCTGGGTGGGGAAGTCGTGCGCCAGCTTGGCCGCGTTCTGGGCGAGCTCGTCGGCGACCGGCGTCAGCTCGTCCACGGACTGGCCGTGCCAGAGGCCGTACTCCAGGCGCAGGAAGCCGGTGAAGCCCGGGTCCGCGGTCCCGCCCGGGAGGCCGTCGGCGCGTCCGTCGATCTTCTTGTCGAGGTCGGCGAAGGTGCCGTAGGCGGCGCCGAGCGAGGCGTACTGCAGGTGCGCGGTGAGCCAGTCGGCCTTGGCGGTCGCGAGGTCGCCGGAGTGGACGTCGGTCTGCAGCTTCTGGGTCTGGGTCATCAGGGTCGCCAGGCCCTTGTTGACGTAGTCCTTGTAGCTGTCCAGCGGGGCCTTGAGGTCGTCCTCGTTGACCGGCTTGACGGCCTTGACCTCGGCGCCGCCGGTGACGTGCACGGAGGCGGAGGTGACGGACTTCCCGCCGGTGGGCACGCAGCGCCAGGCGTAGTCGCCGGAGCCGATGGTGGCGGTGAGCGCGCGGGTGGTGCCGGGGGCCAGGCCCTCGATCTCGCCGTAGACCGAGCCGGTGCCCGGGTTGACCAGGTAGACCTCGGAGGTCTTGTCGCCGGTGTTGTGCATCTGGAACACCTGCTGGCCCGGCTGCGGGCTGCCGAAGCCCTTGCCGCACTCCTGCTCGGAGACCGCGACGGTGGCGGAGCTGTCCTTCTTGCCGTCGCTGACCGCGATCACGGCGCCGGCCACCACGACCGGGACGGCGATCGCCGCGACCGGCAGCACCCAGCGCGGACGGCCCGGGCGCACCGGCTCGGCCTGCCCCTCGGAGGTCTGCCCCTCGGAGGCCTTCTCGCCGGCCTGCCCTGCGGCGGCCTTCTCCCCCTCCGCCGGCTTGGTGGCGGCCGGAGCGGTCCTGCCGCCGCGCACGCCCTCGATGAAGAGGGTCATCACGATGCCCAGGTAGGCGATGTAGCCGACGACCTGGAGGACCGTCATGGTGACGGTCAGGTTGAGGGTGCCCTGGAGCAGCGTCGCGTACCAGGAGGAGGCGTCCAGGTGCCCGCTCAGGTCGAAGGCGTAGCTGCTGCCGCCGCCGACCAGCCCGGACTCCTGGAGGTCGCGCAGCCCGTAGCCGAGCACGCCCGCGGCGACCACGATCAGCCCGGCGCCGGTGATGGTGAAGAACTTGGTGAGGTTCATCTTCAGGGCCCGGCGGTACAGGCCCCAGCACAGCGCGACGGAGAGCAGCAGGCCGACGGCCGCGCCGATGATCGGCCCGGTGGACTCACCGGCGGTGCGGGCGTTGGTCCACAGGAAGAGCGAGGTCTCCAGGCCCTCCCGGCCGACGGCGAGGAAGCTGGTGAGCACCAGCGCACCCGCGCCCATCGCCAGCGAGGCCTGGACCTTCTCCCTGATGTCGGCGGAGAGGGTGCGCGCGGAGCGGCGCATCCAGAACACCATCACGGTGACGAAGCCGACCGCGATCAGGCTCAGCACCCCGCCGAACGCCTCCTGGGCGTGGCCGGAGAGGTTGGCGGCGGTGAAGGTGAGCACCGCGCCGAAGCTGAGGCTGAGCGCGACGGCCGCCGCGACACCGGTCCAGACCTGTGGCAGTCGGCCCTTCTGGTCCGCCCGGACCAGAGTGGCGACCAGGATCGACACGATCAGGCCGGCTTCCAACCCTTCGCGCAGCCCGATCAGAAAGCTGGGAAACGCCTCATCCCACATACAGCGGGCTCCTCCCCCGGGCCGCCCCGGGTTGTACCTGTCCTCGACGCTCCACCGGCGGTGGCGGCGGAACGGCACGGCGAACGCCCCGGACCCGAGGGTCCAGGGCGCTCCGCTTAGCTTAGGCAAACCTTAGAGCCGCGCCGGTCAACCGCACCCCCGCTTCAGGTAAGGGTTCGGTATGGGAACACCCATGCGATGACCAACTCTGCGCACGCCACCCCCGGAAAGAGACCTGCGTCACCCCCACCACTGCTCGGGCGCCGCCCCGGGATCCGGCTCCGGGGGGACCGTCACCGGTTCGGCGCAGCGCACCAGCAGTTCCCCCTCCTCCGTCTCGGTGACCAGGAGGCCCCGCTCCCGCAGGACCAGCGCGGCCGCCCCGCTCACCGCCGCCCGGGCCGGACCGGACGGCGGCCCGGCCGCCTCCGCGCCCGGGCTCCAGCCGACCACCACGCCCTCGGGGTGACGGTCGATCGACAGCGGCGAGGCGCCCGGCGCGGTGCGGAACCCGGCGTGGGCCAGGGCCTCGGTGACGTCCTCGAAGAGTTCACGGTGATCCACCATTGGCGCAGCGTAGGCCTGGGCCCGTACGGCGCCCGGACGCGGCGCGCGCCGAAACGCTTCAGCTGCACCCGAGCGCAGCATCGCCCCCGCCCCACCCCGACCGGCGGCCAGCCGATCGGGCGTCAGCGACCCCCATCCGGCCCGACACGCACGGCCGGACGGCCCGATGGACGTGCACAGTCGGCCCCCTGCCGACAGCATGACAGAGTAAGCGCTCCATCACCCTGAGCAACGGGTCCAGTGAACCGCCCAGGTCCGCGCGCCGGTCCGCCCGGCGGGCCCGTATCGAGAGGTCCCATGATCACAACACTTCGCCGGCCGGCGTTCCCGCCGGCGGGCCTCCGCCCCGGCACGCCTGGAAAGCCGGGGAGCCCGTCGTGAGAACCGACCAGCAGTCGCAGCCGGGACCGGTGACCAGCACCCGCGCCAAACCGGCCAACCAGGCCGAAGCCCTCGCCGACTGGGCCGACGGCCGGCTCGGCATCTACTCCCTCGCCAAGGCCAACCTGCGCAAGATCTTCCCGGACCACTGGTCCTTCATGCTGGGCGAGATCGCGCTCTACACCTTCGTCATCATCATCCTGACCGGCGTCTGGCTGACCCTCTTCTTCAACCCGAGCATGGGCGAGGTCGTCTACGACGGCCAGTTCGTCCCGCTCAAGGGCATCCGGATGTCCGAGGCCTACGCCTCGACCATCAACATCAGCTTCGAGGTCCGCGGCGGCCTGCTGATGCGCCAGATCCACCACTGGGCGGCCGTGGTCTTCATCGCCTCGATGCTGACCCACATGCTGCGGGTGTTCTTCACCGGCGCGTTCCGCAAGCCCCGCGAGATCAACTGGGTCTTCGGCGCGCTGCTGCTGTTCCTCGGCATGTTCGACGGCTTCATGGGCTACTCGCTGCCGGACGACCTGCTCTCCGGCACCGGCATCCGCTTCATGCAGGGCGCGATCCTGTCCATCCCGATCGTCGGCACGTACCTGCAGTTCTTCATCTTCGGCGGCGAGTTCCCGGGCACCGACATCATCCCGCGGCTGTTCACCGTCCACATCCTGCTGATCCCGGGCATCATGGTGGGCCTGCTCGCGGCGCACCTGATCCTGGTCTTCTACCACAAGCACACCCAGTTCGCCGGGCCCGGCCGCACCAACGACAACGTGGTCGGCATGCCGCTGATGCCGGTCTACATGGGCAAGGCCGGCGGCTTCTTCTTCCTCGTCTTCGGCATCGTCTCGGTCATGTCGGCGATCGCCACCATCAACCCGATCTGGGCGTACGGTCCGTACCGGCCGGACCAGGTGTCCACGGACGCCCAACCCGACTGGTACATGGGCTTCTCCGAGGGCCTGGTCCGGGTGATGCCCGGCTGGGAGATCAGCGTCTGGGGCGGCCACACCCTGAACCTCGGGGTGTTCATCCCGCTGGTGGTCTTCCCGAGCGTGCTGCTGGCCATCTGGTGCTGGCCGTTCCTGGAGGCCTGGGTCACCGGGGACCGCGGCGAGCACCACATCGCCGACCGTCCGCGCAACCACCCGGTCCGCACCGCGTTCGGCGCGGCCTGGATGGGCCTCTACCTGATCCTGCTGGCCGGCGGCGGCAACGACCTGCTGGCGACCCACTTCCACCTGTCGATCAACGCGATCACCTACGCGGTGCGGGCCGGGTTCTTCGCCGTCCCGGTGGTGGTCTTCGTGATCACCAAGCGCTGGTGCCTGGGCCTGCAGCGCCGGGACAAGGAGAAGGTGCTGCACGGCCGGGAGACCGGCGTCATCAACCGGCTGCAGCACGGCGAGTTCGTCGAGGTGCACGCGCCGCTGCCGCAGGGCCGGCTGTACACCCTCACCGCGCACGAGCAGCCCGAGCCGGTCGAGCTGGAGCCCGAGGTGGACGAGAACGGCGTGGCCCGCAGGGCCGGGCTGTGGACCCGCACCCGGGCCAAGCTGTCCCGCGGCTTCTACGGCGAGGGCAGCCAGATCGCCAAGCCCACCGTCGAGGAGCACGAGGAGATCACCAGCGGCCACGGCCACCACTGATCCCCCGGTACGAGGAGGGCCCGCTGCGCCGGCGACGGCACAGCGGGCCCTCCTCGTGCGCGGTCAGCCCCGCAGGGCCGCCGGGACGACGGCGAACAGCGCCGCCGCCACGGTGACGGAGAGGCAGAGCGCCGCCCAGCGGGTGCAGATCCGACGGCATTCGGCGCGGTAGCGGGCGGCCAGCCGGCGGCAGCGCTCGACGGCGCGGTCCACGACCTCCTCGGCGTAGCGCAACCGGTCGGCGGCGTAGGCCTGTTCGAGGCTCTCCCGCTCCGCCTCCGGCAGCCACGGGAACTGCGCGGCGAAGGCCCGGGCGTCCCGGCCGGCCGCCGCGACCTCCGCCTCCCAGGCCAGGAAGCCCTCGATCCGGGCGATCTCCACCCGGGGGTTCACCCGGCCGTTCCGGCGCGGGGTCCGCGCCCGCGGCGGACGCTGTCTGCCACCCATGACCGCTCCTCAGTTCCTGTCGGGCCGTCCCGCCGGAATTCCTGCGGGAACGGGCTCCCGCGGCGCTTCGCTCCGCGAGCACGCAACTACTACCAGCGACGAACCGCAGGTGGGGGGCGGCTCGCCCAGCCCCGGAAGCCCCGGGGAAACTTGCGTGCCACGCACTATTGCGTGGCACGCACCTTTCCTGAAGAGTGGTGCCATGACGAACGGGCAGCCCGGGCTGCGGGAACGGAAGAAGGCCGAGACCCGGGAGGCGCTCAGCTGGGCGGCACTGCGGCTCGCCGTGGAACGGGGCCTGGAGAACGTCCGGGTGGAGGACATCGCGGCCGCGGCCGGGGTGTCCCCGCGCACCTACAACAACTACTTCTCCAGCAAGGCCGAGGCGATCGTCTTCCGACACCGCCACCGGATCCTCCGGGCCGCCGAGGCCCTGCGGGCCCGGCCCGCGGAGGAACCGCTCTGGGAGGCACTGACCCAGTCGCTGGTCGAGCCCTTCGACGGCGCCGACCAGGCACCCGATCCGCACTGGGTCGCCGCCGTACGGCTGCTGCTCCGCGAACCCTCGCTCCAGGCCGAACTGGTGCGGGGCAGCGCGGACACCCGCACCGAGCTCATCGCGGCGGTGGCCGCCCGGACCGGCACCGACCCGGACCGGGACCTCTACCCGCGACTGGTCGCCGCCACCGCGCTCTCCGCACTGCAGGTCGCCAACGAGCACTACCTGGGCGCCGATCCCGTACTGCCCTTCAAGGCGGTGTTCGCCGAGGCACTGCGCCAAGTGGCCGCCGGGCTGCCCGACCCGTCGCGCTGATCCACCAACCGTCTCAGAGGGGGATTTCGAGATGACCAACGACGTCGTCGTCGCCGGCGCCGGCCCGGTCGGCCTGTTCCTGGCCTGCGAACTGGCACTGGCCGGGGTGCGGCCGGTGGTGCTGGACCGACTGCCCGCGCGCTCGGGCGAGCAGAAGGCCAACGGGCTGGTCGGCCAGGTGGTCCGACTGCTCGACCACCGCGGCCTGCACCAGCCGCTCGGCGGCACCCCGGGCGCGCCGCAGCCCATACCCCGCTTCGCGTTCGCCGCCTTCCCGCTGGAACTGCACCGGCTCGACGCCAACCCGCTGCACGCCCTGCCGGTGCCCCAGCACCGGATCGAGGAGGTGCTGGAGGAGCGCGCCCGCGAACTGGGCGTCACCGTACGCCGCGGCCACGAACTCACCGGCTTCACCCAGGACGGGACCGGGGTGACCGTCGACCTCCACGGCCCCGACGGCGCCGAGCGGCTGCGCACCCGCTACCTGGTCGGCGCGGACGGCGGCCGCAGCACCGTCCGCAAGCTCGCCGGGATCGGCTTCCCCGGCGTCACCTCGACCGACCCGGTCTCCCGGGTCGCCCACGTGCTGCCGCCCGAGGGGATCCGCGGCACGGAGAACGGGGCCTACCTGCTGCCCGGCTGCCCCACCCCGTTCCACCCGTACACCCACACCCGCACCGACCACGGCGTCTTCGTCCTCGCGCCGCTCGGCCCGGACACCGTCATGATCGCCACCATGGAGTGGGGCGGACCGCCGGTGGACCCGCAGTCCCCGCTCACCCTGGACGAGCTGCGCGCCAGCATCCACCGGGTCACCGGCGCCGACGTCGAACTCGCCCCGGCCGCCACCCCGGGCCGGTACACCCCGCGACGCACCGTCGGCCACAACACCCGGCTCGCCGAGCGCTACCGCGACGGCCGCGTCCTGCTGGTCGGCGACGCCGCCCACGTGCACTCCGCCACCGGCGGCCCCGGCCTCAACCTCGGCCTCCAGGACGCCGTCAACCTCGGCTGGAAGCTCGCCGCCGAGGTCCGCGGCTGGGCTCCGCCCGGACTGCTGGACAGCTACCAGCAGGAACGCCGCCCGGTCGGCGAGCGGGTGTTCATGCACTCCCAGGCGCAGACCGCCCTGATGTCCCCCGGCCCGGCCGTCACCGCGCTGCGCGCCCTGGTCGGCGAACTGCTCGCCCACGACGACAACCTGGCCCGGATCGGCGCCCTGATGGCGGGCAGCGACGTCCGCCACGACACCGGCTGCCCCCACCCGCTCGCCGGGGGCTTCGCCCCGGAGCTCGACCTCGGCGGCTCCCGGCTGGCCGAACTCGCCCGCACCGGGCGGCCGTTGCTGCTCGACCTGACCGGCGGCGGTCTCGGCCTCGCGGACCTGGCGGAGCCATGGAAGGACCGGATCGACGCGGTCACCGCCGAGCCGGCGGGACCGGCGGGACCGGCCGGAGCGCTGCTGCTGCGCCCGGACGGGTACGTGGCCTGGGCCTGCACCCCCGACCGGGCCGACCGGGAGGGACTGGACCGGGCGCTGCGCACCTGGTTCGGCGAGCCCCTCGGCTGAGCGTCCGCGCCCGGCCGCGGACGCCCGGGAGCCGTGGGGGACAATGGACGGCATGTCCCGACGTCGTTCCGAGCCCCGCCCCGCCGCTCCCCGGCTGCTGCCGTCCTCCCCGTGCCCGTGCGGCCTGCCCGCCGGTTACGGCGACTGCTGCGGCCGACTGCACCGCGGCCAGGCGCAGGCCACCACCGCCGAGTCGCTGATGCGCTCCCGGTTCAGCGCCTTCGCCGCCCAGGACGAGGCCTACCTGCTGCGCACCTGGCACCCGGACACCCGGCCGGCCGAGGTCGACTTCGACCCGGCGCTGCGCTGGACCGCGCTGGAGGTGGTCTCCACCAGCGAGGGCGGCGCCTTCCACGCCGAGGGCACCGTGGCCTTCCGGGCGCACTGGACCGAGGGCGCCGAGCAGGGCGTGCTCAGCGAGCACAGCCGGTTCGTCCGGCACGAGGGCGCCTGGGTGTACCTGGACGCCCTCTCGCTCGGCTGAGCCCCCCCCCCTGAGCTCCCCCGAGCTCCCCGGCTACAGGTAGTCGTCCAGGCGGCCGAGCGAGAAGCCGGCCGCGGTGACGTCGTTGACCACCTTGCGCAGCAGGTCCGGCATGGTGGCCTTCCAGTCGGAGACGCCCCGGAAGTGGGTGAGGATGATGTCGCCCGGGTGCAGCTTCCGGTCGTCGTAGCGCCACTCCATGTGGTCCGGGAAGGCCTCCTCGTTCCACAGCGGCACCGCCTGCACCCCGCAGGAGGCGGCCGCGCGCAGGGTGTCGTCGTTGTACTCGCCGTACGGGGGCCGGAAGAGCCGGGGGCGGACGCCGATCTGCTGCTCCAGCTGGTCCTGCTGGTTGCAGATCTCCTGGCGCTGGGTCTCGTAGTCGAGGACCTTGAGGTTGCGGTGGTTGATCGTGTGGTTGTTGATCTCCACGCCCTGCTTGTGCAGGTCCCGGTAGTAGCCGTAGTTGTCGCGGACGAGGTAGTCGGAGAGGAAGGCGCTGAGCGGGATCCCCAGCTCGGCGGCCATCTTGGAGAACTCCGGGTCCTTCTCGTAGCCGTCGTCGACGGTCAGGAAGACCACCTTGTCCTCGGTCGGCACCCGGAACACCACGGGCGGGCGGCCGTCCTTCAGCTTGACGCCCTGCACCGGGGTGAGGGCGGCCCGGGTGGCCGGGCGGGGCGGGGCTTTCAGCGGCGGGCGGTCCAGGCCCCAGTGCTGCGCGGCCGCCAGGGCGGCGCCGGCCGCGTCGGCCTGGCGGGCCTCCGCTGCGTTGCCGCCCTCCTCCTCCTGGCGGGCCAGCCCGGGGAGCAGCAGCGGAGCGGCCTCGGGTGCCGCGCCGACCTTGCCGGCGGCTCCCGCGGCGGGGGCGGGCTTCGGTTGGGCGGCGGGTCCGGCGCAGCCGGCGAGCACCGCGGTGAGACAGACGGTGGCCAGCAGGCCGGTGCGGGCGCCGCGCCGCTGCTGACTTCCACTCAAACCATGGCTAGTGCGACAAACTGATGGTCCGTTCATAGCTGCTACTGCTCCCCCGCCGGGGACCCCCGTCAATCCCCCCGTCACCCACCCGGGGCAACGGCACGCCGCCCGCCTTGCCGTTCCTTTGCCGAACCCGCCGCGCACGGCCGCCCCCACGGGTCGCGCCCCGGCGCTCGGCCCGAAAACCCTTTGCGGCCACGGCCACCGGAAAAGGATCATGCGCGCATGACCGACCCCTGGACCATCACCACGGCCGACGTGACCTCCGCCGAGGCCTTGGAGCTGCTGCGTGAGTACTACTACGACGTGGCCAACCGCTACTACCGCCTCCACCTGGGCCGGGAGGGCACCCCGGAGGAGTTGGAGTCCGGCCTCGCCGAGTCCCGCAGCGACGACCTGGCCGCCCCCACCGGCCTCTTCCTGCTCGGCCGGTACGAGGGCGCCGCCCAGTCCTGCGCCGGTCTGCGCCGCTACGACGCCACCACCGTCGAACTCACCCGGGTCTTCGTCCGCCCCGGCCTGCGCGGCACCGGCGGCGGCGCCCGACTGCTCGCCGCCGTCGACCTGGCCGCCCGGTCCCTGGGCGCCGAGCGGATCGTCCTCGACACCCGGCTCGACCTGGTCGAGGCCCGTGCCCTCTACCTGCGTCACGGCTACCGGGAGATCCCGGCCTACGGCGACACCGGGCCCTACTCCGAGGTCTGGTACGGCAAGGACCTCACCGAGGTTCCCCAGCAGGCGAGTTGAGGCCCTGGCGACTTGAGGCCCTAGGAAGCCGCCGCCCGGCGCTCGACGGCCTCGGCCAGTTCGGCGGCCGAGGGCGGAGCGGCGCCGGGGCGGGAGACGGTCAGCGCGGCGGCGGTCACGGCCCGGGTGAGGCCCTCGGCGAGCCCGGCGCCGCGGCTCCGGGCGTCCAGCAGGGCGGCCATGAAGGAGTCCCCGGCGCCGACTGTGTCCGCGACCTGGACCGGGACGGCCGCCACCCGCTCCCGACGGCCGTCCGCGGTGAGCGCGAGGGCGCCCGCCGCACCGAGGGTGACGGCGACCGTGCTCGGGCCGAGGGTGAGCCAGCGCTCGGCGACCGCCTCGACGGGCTCGCCCGGGTAGAGCCAGTCCAGGTCCTCGTCGCTCGCCTTGACCAGGTCGCTCAGCGCCACGCAGCGCTCGACCCGGCGGACGGCCGCCGCCCGCTCGCCCATCAGCGCGGGACGCACATTGGGGTCGTAGCTGACCCGAGCCCGCCCGCGCCAGCGCTCCACCAGGGCGAGCACCGCGGCGGCCCCCGGTTCGGTGACCGCGCCGATCGAGCCGAGGTGGATCGCGGCGGGGGCGGCCGACAGGTCGGTCGGCGGCAGGGTCCAGCCGATGTCGAAGGTGTACTCGGCCCGCCCCTGCCCGTCCAACCGCACCAGCGCCGAGGGCGTCCGCGCCACGGCGGCGGCCCGCACCTCCACCCCGGCGGACTCCAGGTGGTCGCGGATCAGCCGTCCGTTGGCGTCCGGCCCCAGCTCGGTGAGCAGCACCGCCGGCCGGCCCAGCCGGGCCAGGCCGTACGCGACGTTGGCCGGACTGCCGCCGGGGTGGACCCGGTCGGGGGCGCCGTCGGTGCGGACGATGTCGGCGACGCACTCGCCGATCACCAGAAGGGGTGCGGCGGGGCTGGTCACGGCGGGCTCCTGGCATCCGGTTCGCGGGCGTCGTCCGGTCAGCCTACGCGGCGGCGCCCGCGAACCGTCAGGGCGCATGAGTACGGCCGCCGGACCTGGCCAGGTTCTCCGACGGCCGTGGCCCCGTCCGTCAGGGGGCGGAGCACTTCGAACGTTAGCCCCGGCCCGGGGGCGCCGCCAGCACCGTGGGCCGTCCGGGGGACGTCCGCGTGTCGGCACGGTCCGAGCCGTTCGCCGGTGGCGGGAGCTGACGGTCCACTAGCATCCGTGCCCGGTGCGTCGCCCACGCACCGCCTCCCGCCCTCCCGGGATTCCGGGTCCCGGCCCCTGGAAGTGGTGATCACCCTTGTCGAGGCCCCGCACCGCCCTCGTCCCGGCGCTCGTGCTCAGCGCGGCGCTGCTGTCCGCCAGTGCTCCGCAGGCCACCGCCTCCGACGGGCTGGGCGATCCGGTCTTCCCCACGCTCGGCAACACCGGGTACCGCGCCCTCGCCTACGACCTGTCCTTCGACTACCGGGCCGACACCCGGACCGTGGACGCCACCGCGGTGATCACCGCCCGGCCCACCCGGAACCTCGCCGAGCTGTCGCTGGACGCGCTCGGGCTGAACGTCCGCTCCGTCCGGGTCGACGGGCGCCCGGCCCGGTTCGCCACCCACGACGAGAAGCTGACCGTCACCCCGGCGCGGCCGCTGCACCGGGGCGCCACCGCGCGGCTGACCGTCGAGTACTCCGCCGACCCGCGCGCCGCGCTGCCGCACACCGGCTGGGTGCCGACCCCGGACGGCTTCGCGGTGGCCGGCCAGCCCGCGAGCGCCCACACCGTCTTCCCCTGCAACGACCACCCGGGCGACAAGGCCCGCTTCACCGTCGCGGTGACCGCGCCGGACGCCCTGCGGGGCGTCGCCAACGGCGAGTTGACGGCGACCGAGCCGCTCGGCGACGGCCGCACCACCCGGCGGTACGTCTCCCGCGAGCCGATGGCCACCGAGCTCGTCCAGGTCTCGGTCGGCGACTACACCGTGCGCGAGCGCCCCGGCCCGCACGGGCTGCCGCTGCGCGACGTCGTCCCGACCGCCCGGGTCGCCGACCTCGCCCCGGCCCTCGACCTCACCGCCGGCCAGATCGAGTGGGCCGAGCGGCACTTGGGGCCGTTCCCGTTCGAGTCCTACGGCATCCTGCCGGCCGACACCGACGACCCGGCGGCCTTCGGGTTCACCGGGCTGGAGACCCAGACCCTCACCCTCTACAAGCCGAACTTCCTGCGCCAGGCCGAGCCGAAGATCGGCTCGCACATGATGCACGAGCTGGTGCACTCCTGGTTCGGCGACAGCGTCACCCCCGCCACCTGGGCCGACCTCTGGCTGAACGAGGGCCACGCGGACTTCTACGGCCTCACCTACCGCTACGAACGCGGCTGGCCGGACGCCTGGGGCGACACCACCCTGGTCGCCCGGATGCGCCGGATCTACGGCCTCGGCGACCAGTGGCGGCACGACTCCGGCCCGGTCGCCTCCCCCACCGCCGCCACCCTGTTCGACGACCAGCGCTACACCGGCGGCGCCCTGGTGCTCTACGCGCTGCGGGAGAAGGTCGGCGCGGCCGCCTTCGACCGGATCGAGCGCACCTTCCTGCGCGAGCACCGGCACGGCAACGCGACCACCCGGGACTACGTGCGCACCGCCTCCGAGGTGTCCGGGCAGGACCTCGGCGGCTTCCTGGACGACTGGCTGTACGGGCGGAGCACCCCGCCGATGCCGGGGCACCCGGACTGGACGGTGACGCCGGTGCCGACCACTCCGCCGACCACTCCGCCGACCACTCCGCCGGCCGCTCCGGCCGCTCCGGTCGACGGGGCGCGGGCGGTGGGGCGCGGGGCGTCGGAGGGCACCGGGACGATCTGAGCGCGTTCGCGCGCTCCGGTCGGTTTTCGGACGGTCTGCCGCCGTTCGCCCACCGGAGCGCGCCACCTCACGCGTCCGGGCGCCCCCGTGCGCCCCTGGCCCTCCGGGAGTGCACGGGCCATGGTGGTCCCCACGGCCCGCCTGCCGCCCGGCCTAGCCCCGGCCGGCACGCGGGCCGTCCAGGCTCTCCCCGGGCCGTCGCGGATCCCCCGGCGGCCCGTAACCCTTGTGGCGCACGGTCGTTGGACCGGCCATGAAGAAGCGCAGCTTTCTCGCCGTCGCCTCGCTCGCCGTGGGTGTGGTGGCCTCGCTCACCGCGCCGAGTGCGCACGCCAGTGCCGTCGGCGGCCAGGACGGGACGCCCGGTCCGCTGACCACCGCGCCGGGCGCGGTGCCCGGGCAGGTCGGGGACGCGGGCGGCGTGGTCGGGCAGGCCACCGGGTACGTCACGGGCTCGGCGGACGGTCTGGCCCCGGTCACACCGGCGTAGCGCCTCGGCAGCGCCCCGGGGTTCGGGGAGGGCTCGCGGTGCCCCTCCCCGAACCCCGGTCGGCTCAGGTGCGGACCAGGTACCAGCCGCCCAAACCGCTGCACCCGGCGGCGTTGAAGTTGCCGAGGCGGTAGCCCGGCGGCACCGCGTACCCCCCGCAGACCAGCGTTCCGGGCCTGGCCACCACCTGGTACCAGGCACCGACGCCCCCGCAGCCGTTGATGTTCCGGCCGGTGTTCACGTAGCCGGTCGGGATCGGCGAACCGCCGCAGGTCCACAGGCCGTCCTTGGCCAGCTGCATGAACCAGGCGTCGATGTTCTGACAGCCCATGCCGTTGTTCAGGTGGCCGGTGATGACGTAGCCGGGCGGGATCGGCGAGGTGCCGCAGGTCCACAGCCCGTCCACGGGCAACCGCATGTACCAGGAGTCGTAGCCGTCACAGGCGGTGGGGCGGTGGCCGGAGAGCACGTAGCCGGCCGGGATCGGCGAGGTGGCGCAGGTCCAGATGCCGTTCTGCACGGGCTGCTGGAACCACATGCCGGCGCCGTTGCAGCCGTTGTTCGTGTGGTTGGTGAGGACGTAGCCCGGGGGCACGTTCGTGTTGCTGCAGACCCAACCGGTCCCGGCCGCGGCGGGTGCGGCGGAGGCGGTGCCGGCGGCGGCGCCGGTGAGGACGGCCGCGATCAGTGCGACCACCCCCAGCGCGGCGACGAGTCGACCCCGGAGGGTCGCCCAGGGCGAACGGTCCGGCAGTCGGTGATCCAGTTCGTTCACTTCACACCATTCCCATCAACAGGTCCTTCGCGTCCGCACGGTGATCGTGTGAACGCCCGGTGGTGGAACTGGTGCGACCTTAGCAATAATTGGAACGATCCAAAGTGCCCAGCATGGGCATGACAGAAGATGGCCGGAAACGCGCGCCGGGCCCGGTCGCGGAAGCGGACCGGGCCCGACTGACGAATCGTCAGGGTGCCTGAGACGGAAGGGACTACGGGGACGGTCAGGGCATCGGGGCGCCGAGGTCCTGGGTCCAGAGGGGGCCGGCCGGGCTGCCGGCCACGCCGACGCCGATGTCCTTGAAGCCGCAGTCGAGCATGTTGGACTGGTGGATGCCGCCGTCCATCCAGCGGGCGAAGACGCCCGCCGCCGTGGTCGGACCCCGGTCGAGGTTCTCGCCCCACTGCGACCAGCGGTAGCCGGCCGCTGTGATCCGGGCGTCGGGGCGCAGGCCGTCGGGGTTGACGTGGTCGAAGAAGCCGCGGGCCGCCATGTCGTCGGCGTGCTTCTGGGCCGTGCCGTGCAGCCGGGGGTCGATCCGTAGCGGGGCACAACCCGCCTTGGCGCGTTCGGCGTTGACCAGGTCCACCAACTGCCGCTCCTGGTTGGGCAGCGGCGCGGCGGCGGTCGACCGGGCGGCGGTGGGCGAGGGCGTCGGGGTCGGGGTCGCGCTGGGGGTCGGCGTCGGAGTGGGCGTGGCGCTGGGGGTGGCCGACGGGGTCGCGGGGGCGGCCGCCGCGGTCTCCAGGGCCGCGGCCGGGACGGTGGGTTCGGGCACCGCGGTGCTCGGCGGCTCGCTCTGCTGGGGCCAGACCAGGGCGAGGGTGGTGACGGCCACCGCGGCGGCCGCGCCGCTCGCCAGGACGGCCTTGCGGGCGGCGGTGCCGGCCCAACCGCCGTGCGCGCCGGAGCCGGTGGCCGCGCCGGTACCCGTGCCCGCACCTGCCCCTGCCCCTGCGCCGCTCCCGGCGGCCGTCGCATGCCCGGCGGTCGCGGCGGTGGCCGCCGTGTGGTGGAGGTGCAGCAGGGTGGGCGAGGCCGCCGGGAGCGGCACCATGGCGAGGCCCGCCAGCAGGCCCTCGGCGGGGAAGAGGTCGCGGCCCAGGCCGTCGCAGTCGGCGCAGCCACGGATGTGCCGGGCGATCCGCTTGCGCCAGACCGAGTTCGGGGTGCCGTCGAACCCGGCGGTGACCTCGACGAGTTGGGGGCAGCGCGGATAGGCGCCGAGGGCGCGGACCACGACCCGGCCGGCCTCCAGCTGCTTCTTCATCCGCTGGACCCGGACGGCGGCGTGCGCCTGGGTCAGGTCGAGGGCCTCGGCGAGCTCGGCGCGGCTGAGCTCGCCGCTCGCCTCCAGCCACCACAGGGCGAGCAGTTCGCGGTCGTCCGGATCCAGCCAGCGGGTCGCCTCGGCGACTTCCCGGCGCTGGCCGGACAGGCCCAGCCGCAGGATGGTCAGATCGGTGAAGTCGGCCCGGGGGTCGGGGACTTCCCAGGTCTCGTCCAGACCGCCGACGGTGGGCTGCTGCTGTCCGGCGGCATGACGGCGACGGACCTGGTTCATGGTGATGGCGACCAGCCAGGACCGGAAGGACTCCGGGTCGCGGAGCCCGTCCAGGCCGTCCAGGGCACGGATCATGGTCTCCTGGGCGACGTCGTCCACATCGGCGTGGCCGCCCAGGGCGCGGCCGGCCACGTTGTAGACGAGCGGCAGCCAGGCGGCGACCAGGGCCTCCTGGGCCTGCCGGTCACCTGCCTGTGCCGCGCGTACCAGGGTCGTCCCGGTCCTGTTCTGCACATCAGCGTTCATGGTCCGCACTCCGTCTTGCCGTCTGTCCGTCCGCCGCTGCCTCCTCGGAGACCTGCGGGGAGTGATCAGATAACAACAATGTGCGCGGAATCGGAAAATCGGACTGCCCGGGGGTCGCATCGCGCCCGCCCGGAGCGACCGGATCAGGCCGGGACAGGCCGGATCACGCCGGATCAGGCCGGGGCGGCGAACACCTGGGTCCACCACGGGCCGTCGGTGCCGGTCCGCACGCCCACCCCGAGCTGCTTGAACGCGCAGTTCAGGATGTTGGCGCGGTGGCCCGGGCTGTTCATCCAGGCGTCCATCACCGCCGCCGGGTCCTTCTGGCCCCGGGCGATGTTCTCGCCCCAGGTGCTCCAGCGGTAGCCGGTGGCCTCGATCCGGTGGTCCGCGTGGTAGCCCTCCGGGCTGGCGTGGTCGAAGTAGTTGCGGTCGGCCATGTCGTCGCTGTGCGACTGGGCCGCGCTGGCCAGTCGGGGCTCGGCGCTGACCGGGCCGCACCCGGCCTTGGCGCGTTCGACGTTGACCAGGTCGACGACCTGCTGCGCGTACCCCGGGGCGGCGCCACCGCCGGCCGGCGCGGCGGCGGGTGCGGCGACGGCCCGCTGGGCGGCCACCGAAGTGCCGTTCGCGGCCGGGCGGGTGGCCGTCGGGCTCGCCTTGGCGGTGGCGGTGGGACGGGCCGTCGCGGTCGCCGTCGGGGTGGGCTGGACCGTCGGCGAGGCCGTGGCGGTCGCGGTGGCCGTCGGGCTCGGGGTGGCCGACGGGTCGGTCGCGGTCGGGCTGCCCGAGGGCGGTTCGGCGCCCGCCGGGCCCGCTCCCCCGGCGCCCGGCACCTGGATGCCGTCGTGCGTCCCGACCTCGGCGGCGATCAGCGAGTCGGCCGCGGCCGCCTGCCCGGCGAGGTCCCGGTCCGCCTGCCCGCCGCCGAACGCCGCGTACCCCGCCCCGGCCAGCGCGGCGATCAGGCCCGTCCCGGCCACGGCGGCGACGACCGCGGTCACCGGCACGAACCCGCCGCGCCCACGCCTCCGACGGCCGTGGCCGCGGTCGGCATGACGCTGGGCGGCCCGCCGCGCGGCCCGGCCACCCGGGCGGCCGTGACCGCCGCTCCCGCCGCCGGTCACCGGGATGATGGTCGTCCTGTCGTCGCTGTTCACGTGGCCACTGCTTTCTGTCCAGGCCGGCTGATCGGGTGCCGACACCTGGGAGACCCTCCGGCGGAGCGTCGATAACAGAAAGTCCGTACGAAGATCCGAACGAGGATCCGGCGGCCCGGTCACGGGTTCACTCGACGCCGTTCCCCGGGGCCATGTCGTAGGTGACGAACATCGTCCGGGTGGCGACCTGGTCGTACTTACTGCGCGCCCGGTGGTTGTCGTCCGCCGTGATCCAGCGCACGGTGTTCCAGCCGCGCTCGGCGGCGATCTCCCGCAGCCGGGCCAGCAGCAGGTCCACCGCCCCGCCGCCGCGCACCCCGGGCGTCACGAACAGGTCGTCCAGGAACCCGCCGACCGCGCCGTGCAGCGGCCGGGAGAACGGCCGGAAGTGCGCCAGCCCGACCGGCGTCCCGTCGGCGTCCCGGACCAGCAGGCCCTCCAGCTCGTGCGCCGGGTCGTTGAGCCAGGACCACACCAGCTCGGCCTTCTCCTCCGGCATCGGCACCCGGTAGAACTCGCAGTACCCGCGGAAGAGTTCACGCCAACGCGGATAGTCGCCGGCCTCCGGGGCGCCGACGGTCCAGGGGTGCACGGCTGCGGTGCTGCTCAACTCGGTCTCCTCGTACGGTCCAACGGGCGGGCCGACCCAGCATGACGGACCGCCGGTGCCCCGCCGATCTCCACCGCGGCCAACACCGCCCGCCCCGCGCTCCATTCCGTCGGTGCCCCGGAAGGGTGAAATATGGCCCCCCGTATGGCCCTTCGCCGTAACCCATCGCCTACGGTGGGTCACCTCGACGGCACGGAACGGAGGTTCCCGGCAGTGGACGAACCGACGACGCGGTACCACAGCTACAGCTGGCAGGACGAGGACGGGGCCCAGCACATCGTCCTCTACCCGGGCGAGCAGGAGGCCGACGAGGAGGGCAAGGCGCGCCTGCGGGCCATGGCCGCCCGGGAGCTCGCGAACGCCCGGGCCGAAGAGGCGGAAGGGGCCGGCGAGGGGGAAGGGGCCGGCCCCGGCACGGCCCGCCGCGGCGCCGGCCGGCGCCGGTCCATCACGATCGACCTCGCCAACCCCCTGCCGCTGCCCGGCCCGCAGCTCGACCCGGAGTGGCTGCGGAGCTGGTGCGCGGAGACCGCCACGGCCCTCGCCGGGTTCACCCGCTCCTTCGCCGCGCGGTACGGCTTCCCGCCGGGCGAGCACACCGTGGCCCCGGCGACCGACCACACCCGGCGGGCCGCGGCGGAACTCGCCGAACTGCTGCCCGTGCCCCCCGACCTGGCGACGCTGCACCGGGTGCTCGACCGGGCGTCCCTGCCCGACGTCGACAACGGCTACTTCCTCCACCCGCCCGGGGCGGTGGCGGGGCACATCCTCGAATTCGGCACCCCCGCCGTCGAGGGCGACCGGCTGGCGCTGGTCTTCGGCAGCGACGGCGGCGGCCGCCTGTTCGCGACCGGCCACACCGGACGGGTCTGGCGGTCGACCACGCCCTCCCACGACGGCGACTACGAGCTCGTCGCCGACACCCTGGAGGACTTCCTGGAAGGTGTCGGCCGACTGATCGCCGACCGGTGAACCCGGCTCCGGGGGGCGGACTCCGGCCCGCCCCCAGGGGGTCAGAGCCGCTCGGGCACCGGGTTGCCGACGGCCTCGATGGCCCGGCGGACCGGGACCTTCACCAGCACGGCGAACCCGATCACGAAGAAGACCAGCAGCGAGATGATCGCCGAACGGTAGCTGCCGGTGATCTCGTAGGCGAGGCCGAAGACCAGCGGGCCCATCCAGCTGGTGCCGCGGTCGCTGACCTTGTAGAGGCTGAAGTACTCGGCCTCCCGGCCCGCCGGGATGAGGTGCGAGAACAGCGAGCGCGACAGCGCCTGGCTGCCGCCGAGCACCAGGCCGATCATGCAGGCCAGGGCGTAGAACCAGGCGGGCTGGTGGGCGGGCATGAAGTAACCCAGCGCCAGCGTGACCACCCAGCCGACCAGCGAGCCCAGGATGGTCCGCTTGGCGCCGTAGCGCTGCGCGATCCGGCCCAGCAGCAGCGCGCCGCCGATCGCCACGATCTGCACGATCAGCACGGCGGCGACCAGGGTGCCCTGCTCCATGCCGAGCTCCTCGCTGCCGTACAGCGAGGCCTGCGAGACCACGGTCTGGATGCCGTCGTTGTAGCAGAGGAAGGCGGCCAGGTAGAGCAGCGTCAGCGGGTGCTTGCGCATGCCCTTGAGCGTGCGGCCCAGCTCGCGCAGGCTGCCCGCGGCGGGCTGGTCGGGCGTGGCCGCGGCCCGCGCCCGGACGGCGCCGGCCCGGGACGGCAGCCGCAGCATCGGGACGATCGTGAACAGCGCCCACCACAGGCCGGCCGAGGCCAGGCAGATCCGCACCGCGGTGCCGGAGGAGAGCCCGAGCGCCTCGTGGCCCTGGAACAGCGCCAGGTTGGCGATCAGCAGCAGCCCGCCGCCCGCGTAGCCGTAGGCCCAGCCCTTGGAGGAGACGGCGTCCCGCTCGTCGGGGGTGGCCAGGCCGGGGAGGTAGGCGTAGGAGAGCGCGACGGACGTCGCATAGGCGATGTTGGCGACCACCAGCAGCGCGCCGCCCAGCAGGTAGTCGTCGCCCTGGAGGAAGAACATCCCCATCGTGGCGAGCGCCCCGAGGTAGGCGAAGCCGCACATCAGCTCCTTGTGCCGCCCGGTGCGGTCGGCGACCGTGCCGGTCAGCAGCATCACCGCGACCGAGATCAGCACGGAGAAGGAGACCGTGTACGGGAAGAACGATCCGGCGCGGATCGACAGGCCGAGCGGGTGCACGTCACCGGAGGCGTCGGCGGCGTTCTTGGCCACGTCGGTCAGGTACGGACCGAGGAAGACCGTCAGGACGGTGGCCGAGAAGGCGGCGTTCGCCCAGTCGTTGATGTACCAGCCGAACTGCATCCGACGCAGTTCACGACCGTCGCCGGCGGCTGCCGTGGGCGACGAGACGTCGTCCGGCAAGTGGTCCGTGGTGCTCATGGGGCCTCTATTCCACCGTGCTGGAGCCGCCGCCGCCGTCCGTCCAGCAGCCGCGCTCGCCGAGGACGTCCCGCAGGACGTCGATGCGATCGGCCATGATGCCATCCACACCCAGGTCGAGGAGAGCCCGGATCCGTGTGGGATCGTCCACAGTCCACACGTGGACCTGCAGGCCGAGCCGGTGCGCGGCCCGAACGAAGGCCCGGTCGACCACCCTGATCCCCCGGTGGCGCTCGGGCACCTGGGCGCAGATCCCGGCGAACGGCGTCCGGGGTTCCGGCAGCAGCCGGCCGGCGAGTGAGCGCAGCCGCAGCCGGGCCACCTCGCGCGGGCCCAGTGAGGTGGCCAGCCGGGGGCCGGCGGCGGCCCGCACGGCGGCGATCCGGCTGTCCGAGAAGCCGCCGACGCAGACCCGGTCCCAGGCGTTCGTCCGGCGGATCGCCTCGACCAGCGGGCCGACGGCGGGCGCCGCCTTCACGTCCACGTTGAAGCGGGCCGCGGGAAACGCCCCGAGCAGGTCCTCCAGCAGCGGCACCGGCTCGGTGCCCCCGATCCGGGCCCGTCGGACGGTCTCCCAGGGCAACTCGGCCACCGCACCGGCGCGGTCGGTCACCCGGTCGAGCCGGGAGTCGTGGAAGGCCACCAGCACACCGTCCGCGGTGGCGTGCACGTCCGTCTCCAGGTAGCGGTACCCGAGCGCCACGGCCGCCTCGAACGCGGCCGTGGAGTTCTCCGGGTGCCCGAGCTCACCGCCCCGGTGCGCGAAGGCCAGCGGCCCCGGGTGGTCGAGGAAGGGGTGCATGTGGTGCTCCGAGCTGCAGGGGAGGGAACGCCGGCGCCGCCCGCTCCGACGGCGCCTCGGACCGCGCGCGTTACAGTATTACGCACCCTGTCAAGCAGTAACGGCGACTGCCGGACGGGCCGCCGAGAATAAGATCCACTTCCCCATCGTTGCGGTTGGACGTCAGGACAGGACGAACGCATGAGGGGGAACATCACATGGTCGGGCTTTCGGACGGACCGATGACCTGGGTGATGGCCGGGGACAGCATCACCCAGGCCGCCTACCACACCCACGGCGCGCGCGGCTGGGTCGAGCACGTCCAGGAGCGGATCTGCTGGCAGTTGGGCCGGCGGACCGACGTGGTGGTGAACACCGGCGTGTGCTCCTGGCGGGCCACCGACGTGCTCGGGGCGTACGACCTCCTCGTCGGACGGTTCGCACCGGACGTGCTGTCGCTGTCGCTCGGCACCAACGACGCACGCGCCGGGCTGGAGGGGCTGGAACGGTTCCGCGACGCCATGCGCGAGATCATCGCCCGGTCCGCGGGCGCGCAGATCGTCCTGCACACACCCCTGGTGGTCAGCCACGCCGGGCGCGCGGCCCGCGCCGAGCTGCCCGCGTACTGCCGGGTGGTCCGCGAACTCGCCGCCGAGACCGGCGCACTGCTCGTCGACCACGAAGCGCACTGGCTGGCCGCGTTCCCCGACGGCGAGGCGATCCCGTGGCTGGACGACCCCGCGCACCCCAACGCCGCCGGTCACCGGCAGTTGGCCGACCACACGCTGCGCACCCTGGGCCTGGGCGAGCTCACCGAGCTGTGAGGCCCCCGGTTCCCGCCGCGGGCCCGTCGGTGCCGCGCAGGTCGTAGAGGTAGGACTTGCCCGCCTTCCAGCTGCGCCAGGGGCCGAGCGTCGGGAACGCCCCCTCGCCGGTGCGGCCGGACAGCGGCCAGCCGTTGGCCGTCCCGTCCACGGTCACGGTGCACCAGCCGCGCTCGGGCAGCCAGCGGCACCACAGGTCGAGGTCCAGGCGCTTGAACATCGGCCTGCCGTTGAACTCGCCGTCCCGGCGGTAGCGGTAGGTCAGGCCGTCCACCCGGCGCACGAACTCGATCGACACCGTCGCTCCCCTCGCCGGATCAACCATCGAAGGACACAGGCTACTTCGCCGGGCGGCGGGCCGATGAGGCCGGCCGCGCGACGGTGTCCGCCGGGCGTCCGGCGAAGTACCGTGTAAGGGAAACGCATTGCGCCGCAACGGCGTTCACAGCTGGGAGCCGTTTCGGCCATTCTCGATCCGGCCGCCGTAGCCCTCCGTGGACGGACCAGTGGCGATTAGGTTGACCGTGACAACGAGAGGCGGCCACCGGACGGCCGGCGCCGCCCTGGCGAGAGGTGCCCGACATGCAGGTGAGCGTCGACCGGGACCGTTGCTGTAGCTCCGGCATGTGCGTGATGAACGCCCCGACGGTCTTCGACCAGGACGACCGGGACAGTTTGGTGACGGCACGTCAGGCAGTGCTGCTGCCCGAGCAGTTCGACGACGTCAGAATCGCCGCCGATCTCTGCCCGGGCCGGGCGATCACCGTCGTCGAGGACGATCCCGCGCAGACCGGGGCCTGACGGGCCCCGCCCGCCGGCCCCGCGGGCCCCGCGGGTCGTCGGGAATCTTCCTGGGCCCCCTGCACCCCACGAGGACACCCGAGACGTGAGGAGACCCCCACCGTGACCACCACACCCACCGCCCCCGCCGTCCCGCTGCTGCCGGCCCCGCACTCCGGCGGCTGCCCGTTCGGCCCGCCGCCCGCGTACACCGGGGCCGCCGCCACCGCATCGATGACCAGGGCCGAGCTGCCCGACGGCGAGCTCTGCTGGCTGGTCACCGGCTACGACGAGGTCCGCACCGTGCTGTCCGACCGCCGGTTCAGCGCCGATGTGCGCCACCCGGCCTTCCCGCTGCTGGTCGCCGGCGCCCGCGAGAAGCTGGTCACCGACAACCCGACCTTCCTGCGGCTCGACGACCCCGAGCACGCCCGCCAGCGCCGCATGGTCACCGGGGAGTTCCTGGTCAAGCGGGTGGAGGCGCTGCGCCCGGAGATCCAGCGGATCGTGGACGAGGCGCTGGACCGGATGACCGCGGACCGGACCACGGCCGACCTGGTCGCCGACTTCGCGCTGCCGGTGCCCTCGCTGGTGATCTGCCTGCTGCTCGGCGTGCCGTACGAGGACCACGACCGCTTCCAGGGCCTGAGCCGCACGATGCTCAGCCAGGAGAGCACCGTGGAGCAGCTCCGGAAGGCCCAGGAGGAGGTCCTGGACTACCTGACCGGTCTGGCGGCCCGCAAGCGCGCCAACCCGGAGGACGACATCCTCAGCCGGCTCGCGGTGCGCGACGACCTGACCCCGGAGGACGTCGCCGGCACCGGCGTCCTGCTGCTGATCGCCGGGCACGAGACGACCGCGAACATGATCTCGCTGTCGACCGCACTGCTGCTGGAGCAGCCGGAGCAGATCGCCAGGCTGGCCGACCCGGCCGCGCTGCCCGGCGCGGTCGAGGAGCTGCTGCGCCTGCTGACCATCGTGCACACCGGGCTGCCCCGGGTGGCGGTGGAGGACGTGGAGCTGGGCGGGGTGACGGTCCGGGCCGGGGAGGGCGTGATCGCGATGCTGTCCACGGCCAACCGGGACGAGGAGGTGTTCGGCGGCACCGACCACCGGGCGACGGACGAGCTGGACCTGGGCCGGGACGCCCGGCGGCACCTGGCCTTCGGCTTCGGTGTGCACCAGTGCCTGGGCCAGCCGCTGGCCCGCGCCGAACTGCAGATCGCACTGGAGACGCTGTTCCGGCGGCTGCCGGGGCTGCGGCTGACCGGGGAGCGCGAGTTCCGCACCGAGTCGTTCATCTACGGGATGCGGTCGCTGCCCGTGACCTGGTGAACCGGGTGGGGCGGTGAACCCGGCTGGCCCCGCCGCCCGGGCCGAGGCAGGCTGGAGGGGTGAGGGACAGACCCGGCCAGGCCGCGCCTGCGGTTCGGGCGTGCCGGGGCCGGCCGAGGAGACGGAGCCCGCGATGACCGACATGAGCGAACGCTCCGGGGTGAGCACCGACCGCGAGGAGGACGTCCGCGCCGCGGATCCGGAGGAGGGCATCACCTCGATGCAGAACCTGCACGCGCAGGACACCTCCCAGGCGGAGGGCGACCCCATGCTGGACGAGCCCGGCGTGGAGTCCTGACCGTCCGGCACACCGCTCCGAGCACACCGATCGGACCGCCCGGCAGAACCGGGCGGTCCCTGTGACCGCAGGTGTCGCTGCCGCGGCGGCGGCTCACCGGCGGGGGAGGATAGGCGCATGACCGAACACGATCAAAGCAACCGGCACGCCCGGCCGCCCACGGACCCGCGCACCTCGTGGGCGACCTGGACCACCCAGTCGATCATCAGCGGCCCCGGCGGGGTCACCACCACCGAGATCGGACCGATCTCCGGCGACCTCACCGTGCACACCACGTGGGTGGACGGCGAGGCGCGGCTGACCGTCCAGTACACCGGCGCACTGGACTGGTACACCGTCTCCGGCAGCCCGGTGAGCGCGACGGACGAGAGCACCGCCCGGGCCATCCACCAGGCGATGGTGAACGGCGTCAAGGCCGGCCGCGGAGCGGTCGCCCCGCCCCCGGCCCTCGGCGGCTGAACCGGCCGGACCGACCGAACCGGCGAAAGCGGCCGAACCGGCGGATCACCGAGTGGATCCCGCGCGGGACCTACTCGGTGATCTCCACCCCGCGCCAGAAGGCCACCCGGCCCCGGATGTGCTCGGCCTCGGGCTTCGGGTCGGCGTAGTACCAGGCGGCGTCCGGATTGCTGTGCCCGTCCACCTGCACGGTGTAGTAGCCGGCGGTGCCCTTCCACCCGCACACCGTGGTGGTGTCGGAGGGCCGCAGGAACTCGGCCCGGACCGACTCGGCCGGGAAGTAGTGGTTGCCCTCGACGACGACGGTGTCCGCGCTCTCGGCGACGACCGTGCCCTGCCAACTCGCTGTGGTCATGCGGCGATTGTGCCCCACCGGCGGCCGCCCGGCGGGCGCTTCCGGGGGAATCCCGGGGCTCAGGGCAGCGGGTGGGCGTGCACCGGCAGGTGCGGGGTCTGGTGGCCGCCGCTGGCGAGCATCCGGACCTCGCCCGCGTCGCTGATCTCGGCCCGGACGATCCCGCTGGCGTCCTCGTACACCGGGTGCCCGCCGGGGCCCTTGGCGCTGGTCCGGGTGACCTCCACCACGTCCTGCGGGGCCTGGGTGCCGGGGGTGCCGGGGAAGGTGAGCGCGTAACGGTCGGCGGGTTTCATGACCGGCTCCTGGTGTCGGCGGCTGTCACTGCGCCGCGGCCCCGACGGCCCGGGCGTGCGAGCCGCGGACCTCCAGCTCCCCGAGCAGCTGGGCGGTGGCCTCGGCCACCGCGTCCACGGCCCGGTCGAAGGCCTCGCGGTTGTGCGCCGCCGGGGCCCGGAACCCGGACACCTTGCGGACGTACTGCAGCGCGGCCGCGCGGAAGTCCTCCTCGTCGGCGTCGGGCGTGACGGGCGGGCGCAGCGTCTTGATGTTGCGGCACATGCCCCCAGTCTCGCGCGCCACGGCCGCCGGGGCGAACCCCTTCCGGCACCCTCCGCCACACCCGCGCTTTTCCGTCACCGGGGGCTGCTCGTCACACGGGGCTCACGAGGGCGTCATCCGGCCGGATTAGGATGCCCGGTGAACGAATCACCCCGCCGCGCGCCGGTCCGGTCGCGGGCATCACCCCGGAGTCACCCCCTTGCCTCTCGCGCTGTTCGCGCTGGCCGTCACCGCTTTCGCCATCGGCACCACCGAGTTCGCCGCCATGGGGCTGCTCCCCCAGGTCGCCGACAGTCTGCACGTCTCCATCCCGCAGGCGGGCTGGCTGATCTCCGCGTACGCGCTGGGGGTGGTGATCGGCGCGCCGCTGCTCACCGCGCTGGCCGCCGGGAAGCCCCGCAAGGCGGTGCTGGTGGCGCTGGCCGCCCTGTTCGCGACCGGCAACCTGCTGTGCGCGGTGGCGCCCGACTTCTGGACGCTGGCCGCCGCCCGGCTGGTCACCGGGCTGCCGCACGGGGCCTTCTTCGGCGCCGGGGCGGTGGCCGCCGCCGAGCTGGTGACGCCGGACCGGCGGGCCCGGGCGGTCGCGGTGATGTTCTCCGGGCTGACCGTCGCCAACATCGTCGGCGTCCCGGCCGCCACCCTGCTCGGCCAGCACCTGGGCTGGCGGGCGACCATGCTGGTGGTGGTGCTGATCGGGGCCGCCGGGACGCTCGCCATCGCCCGGCTGGTGCCGGCCCTGCCCTCCCCCGCCCAGTCCGGGCTCCGGCACGAGCTGCGGGTCTTCCGCAGCGGACAGCTCTGGCTGGCGCTGGCCACCGTGGTGGTCGGCTGCGGCGGCATGTTCGCCTGCTACAGCTACATCGCGCCGCTGCTCACCGAGGTCTCCGGCTACGGGACCGGCTCGGTGACCGGGGTGCTGGCGCTGTTCGGGGTCGGGATGACGATCGGCAACGTGCTCGGCGGCTTCGCCGCGGACCGGGCGCTGCGCCCGACCGTCTGCGTGTCCTTCCTGCTGCTCGCCGCGACGCTTGCGCTGTTCGCGGTGACCGCGCACGCCCGCTGGTCGGCGGCCGTCACGGTGGTGCTGATCGGGCTGTTCGGCTTCGCGATCGTCCCGGCGGTGCAGACCCTGGTGCTGCAGAAGGCGCGCAGCGCGCCCACCCTGGCCTCGGCGACCGTGCAGGGCGCCTTCAACCTGGCCAACGCCCAGGGGGCGTACTTCGGCGGGCTGGCGCTGAGCGCCGGGCTCGGCTGGACCTCGCCGACCCTGGTGGGCGCGGGACTGGCCCTGGCCGGCGCGGTGGTCGCGCTGCTGGCCTGGGCGGCCGACCGACGGCGGCCGGCGACGGTGCCGACCGAACCGGCGGCGGCCGCCGCCCCCGTGACCACGGTCTAACGGTCCAGCGGTCTGACGGTTCAGCTGTCCTGGCCGGCCCGGATGTCCCGGTGGGCGTCGGCGAGCAGTCGGTAGCCCTCGCCGTTGGCCTGGACGCCGGCCCGCTCCTCCTCGGTCAGCTCACGGCGGACCTTGGCCGGGACGCCCGCGACCAGCGAGCCGGGCGGGACGTCCATGCCCTGGGTCACCACCGCGCCCGCCGCGACCAGCGAGCCGGCGCCGATCCGGGCGCCGTTGAGGATCGTGGCGCTCATCCCGACCAGCACGTCGTCCTCGACGGTGCAGCCGTGCAGCACCGCGTTGTGGCCGACCGAGATCCGCTCGCCGACCACCAGCGGGAAGCCGGGGTCGGCGTGCAGGGTGCAGTTGTCCTGGATGTTGCTGCCCGCGCCGACGCTGATCGACTCGGCGTCGCCGCGCAGCACCGCGCCGTACCAGACGCTCGCCCCGGCGCCGACCGTGACGTCCCCGATCACGACGGCGTTGGGCGCGACGAAGGCGCTCGGGTCGACGGCGGGCGTCTTGCCCCCGACGGCGGCGATCAGCGGTTCTGCCATGGCTCGTCCTCCTGGTGGTTGCGCGGCTGCGGCTGCACTGCCGCCGGTCAGCGTAGGGGGCGGGTCAGGGCGTGCTGCGGCCGAGGTCCCGGGTGCCGCACAGGGCGGTGGTGGTCAGCCGGTTCACGGCGGCCTCGGCGCCGGCCCCGTCGGAGACGTCGTAGACGGTGACGGCGGAGGCGAACTGCCGCCTGCCGTCGGCCGAGCCGAGCATCTCGGTGCTGTAGCCGGGGATGCCCCCGGCGTGGCCCCAGAAGGTGCCGCACGGGGTGTCCACGCGCTGGAGGCCGAGGCCGTAGGCGCGGCCGCCGCCGATGTCGGTGGTGCGCTGCATCTCGACGAGTTCGGCCGGGGGTAGCAGCCGGCCGCCGAGCAGGGCGCCGATGAAGGTGGTGAGGTCGGCGGTGGTGGAGATGCCGGCGCCGGCCGAACCGGCCATCGAGGGGTCGAGCAGGGTGACGTCGACCGGGCCGGTGGCGGTCTTGAGGTAGCCGTGGGCGTGCGGGCCGGGGATGAAGGGCGAGTGGTCGGGCATCGAGGTGCCGGTGAGATGGAGCGGGCGGATGATCCGGCGGGTGACCTCCTCCTGCCAGGGGTGGCCGGTGAGCTTCTCGATGATCATCCCGACCAGTTCGTAGTTGGTGTTGGAGTAGCGCCAGTCCCGGCCGGGTGGGAAGGCGGGCGGGTACTTGTTCGCGATGTCGACGAGGTCCCGGAGGGCGTACGGCTGGAACCGGCCGTCGTCCTGCCAGTCCTGGGCGGTGTCGTCGAAGGCCGGGTCCTGGGTGTAGTCGGCGACGCCGCTGGTGTGGTTCATCACCTGCCGGACGGTGATCGCGGCGCTGTTCGGGACGATGCCGGGCAGCAGGCACTCCAGCCGGTCGTCGAGGTCCAGCCGCCGTTCGTCGACCAGTTGGAGCAGGGTGGTGGCGACGAAGGTCTTGGTGATGCTGCCGATCCGGAACCGGCCCTCGGGGTCGGCCGGCCGGCCGGTGGCGAGGTCGGCGACGCCGGTGGCGTTGCGCCAGAGCAGTCGGCCGTCCTCCCGGACGGCGCCGAGGGCGGAGGTGCCGTAGCCGGGGCCGGTGAGTCCGGCCAGGGCGGCGTCGGCGGCCGCCCAGTCGCTCCGGCCCGCGGCGGAGTCCGCCCGGTCGGGGCGGTCGGCGGCGGTGAGGTGGAGGGCGCCGTGGCAGCCGGCGGCCGGTGCCCGGTCGGCGGGTCCGGCGACGGCGGCCGGGGCGAGGGTGGCGAGCAGTCCGGCGGCGGCGGCGAGCGTGACGGCGGCGCGCAGCACCGGGCGGCGCGGCCTTCGGTGCGGGGCGGTCGGTTCGGTGGTCATCCGGGCTCCCTGGGTCGGCCGACCGGAGTTTTCAACTCCGGCTGCGTCCATGCTGGTTGGCATGGTTGCTGACATGGTCGTTGCCACCATGGCAGTCGGCCGGACGGCGGTCGTCAGCCTCGGGAGGGCCGGTACCCCTGAGCGGGGTCCGGGGCCGTACCCCGAGCTTTCTCGGGGTACGGCCGGGCGGCGGTCAGGCCACCGGGGCCTTGGTGCGCAGGACCTCGATGAAGGCGCGCAGCCAGGCCGGGTGGTCGGGCCAGGCGCGGGCCGACACGACCACGCCGTCCACCACCGCCTCGGCGTCGACGAACTCGGCGCCGGCCGCCTTGACGTCGGGGGCGAGCGCGGGGTACGCGGAGGTGCGGCGGCCGTCCAGCACCCCGGCGGCGGCGGTGATCAGCGGGCCGTGGCAGATCTGGGCGACCGGCTTGTCCCCGGCGAAGAAGTGCCGGGCGATCCGCTGCACGTCCGGGTCGTTGCGCAGGTACTCGGGGGCGCGGCCGCCGGGGATGACCAGGGCGACGTAGTCGGCCGGGTCGACGTCGGCGAAGGCGAGGTCGGCGGGCCAGGTGTAACCGGGCTTCTCCGTGTACGTGTCGTAGCCGTCCACGAAGTCGTGCACCACGAACTGCAGGCGCTTCTTGGTCGGGGCCGCGATGTCGACCTGGTAGCCCTCCTCGCGCAGCCGCTGGTAGGGGTAGAACACCTCCAGCGACTCGGCGGCGTCCCCGGTGACGAGCAGGATCTTCGATGTCATCGCCGACATCCCTCCATGTGATCGAGCGTCAGAACCGTTATCGGCCCCGGGCGGTGGCCGTCCTCGGCCGCCGGGCGCGGGCCCGGTCCAAACTCCCGTACCCGGCGTGCCGTTGGCAACAGGGCGCACCAGGCGCACCACGGCGCGTGGTACAGCTCGCGCGCCGGTCGCGAGCCGCGCGCGCCGGTCCCGTCGGAAGGTGCGGGGGTCCGGCGCCCGGCTGCGGCCCCCGCGCGGGCGGGTCCTAGACTCCTGCTGCCCGGCACCCGACGCCTCCGGAGGAGCCCCATGACCGACCGCACCACCTACCTCGTCCTCCCCGGGTACCAGAACTCCGGCCCCGCGCACTGGCAGACCCGGTGGGAGGCCGCCGAGCCGGAGTCCTTCCAGCGGGTCCGGCAGGCGGACTGGGACCACCCCGAGCAGGAGGACTGGGTGGCCCGGGTGGACGCGGCGGTGGCCGCGGCCGCCGCCGAAGGGCCGGTGGTGCTGGTGGCGCACAGCCTGGGCTGCGTCACGGCGGCCCGCTGGGTGGCCGGCGCCCCCGCCGGGCGGACCGCCGCCGTCCGGGGCGCGCTGCTGGTCGCCCCCGCCGACGTCGACACCGCCGAGGTGCCGGAGCTGACCGGCTTCCGGCCGGTGGCGCTGGAGCGGTTCCCGTTCCCGACCGTGGTGGTCTCCTCCACCGACGACCCGTGGGTGACCCCGGACCGGGCCCGCGCGTTCGCCCGGGCGTGGGGCGCCCGGTACGTCGAGCCGGGCGCGTACGGACACCTCAACTCGGACTCCGGGCTGGGCGACTGGCCGGAGGGCCGGAAACTGCTCGCGGAGCTGTGAAGGAGCTGTGAACCGATGACCGGGGGGACGATGGACGGGCGACGGGAGCGCCGGACACCACGGAGCAGGCGCGCCCTGGTCCGACTGCTGGGGGCCTGCGGGGCGGCGGCCGTCCTGCTGTACACCGAGGGCCAGTGGGAGAGCCGCTCGGGCGGGCGGATGCTGGTCGCCGACCTGCTGAACCGGCCCGAGCTGCTGCTCGGCGCGGCGCTGGCCGCGCTGATCGCCGCCGCCTGGCTGGGCGACCGCCGCACCGCCCTGCGGACCGCCACCCGGGCGGTCACGGTGACCGCCGGGGTGGTGTTCCTGATCGGCGTGCTGGCCGCGCACAAGGTGTCGGCGGCGGAGACCCGCAGCCGGGAGGACGCCCCGGCCGGGGCGCAGCGGGCCCTGGTGGTGGTGCACCGCTCGTACGACTCGGGGCCGCAGGCCGGCGAGCACTGGCAGGTGCTGCTGGAGAGCGGCCAGGGCTGGTCGGCCCGGCGCTGGCTGCTCGCGGACGTCGGCGGCGCCCCGGAGGACGCCCGGCTGGTGGAGGCCAGGTGGACCGGGCGGACCCAGATCACCGTGGTCACCGACTCCTACCGGCGGGTGTTCAACCTGGACCAGGACAGCGGGGAGCCGGTCGAGGCGCGGTAGCCGCGCGCCCGCCGGTCGTCGGTGCCTCGGGCGCTGCTGGTCCCTACCGGCCGCTACCGGCCGCTACTGGTCGCCGCCGTCGTCCGGCGGGGTGTACGGGGTCGAGCGGGGGATCAGGCCGCCGATCGCGCCACCGGTCTGGCCCCAGGTCTGGTCGCTGGTCGGGCCGCCGGTCACGCCCTGGCCGCCGTTCTGGCCCCCGGTGGAGCCCCCGTTCTGGCCCCCGGCCTGGCCGCCGTTCTGGCCGCCGTTCTGGCCGCCGGTCGACGGGCCGGTGCCGCGCGGCCGGCCCGTGGCGCCCGGGCTCGGCGCCCCGGTGCAGCCGGCCGGGACCGACGGGTCGGTGGGAGTGCCGCAGCCCGGGTCGCGCCGGACCGGGTCCGGGATGACGACGGTGGTGAACTCCTTGTCCGGCAGGCCGCGGACGGCGTCGCTCATCGCCTGCTGCCAGATCGGCCCCGGGCCGGTCGCCCCGTACACCTCGGCCTGGTACTGGCCGCCGATCCGGATGTTGCGCATCGGGATCTTGGTGCCCGGGCTGCCCAGCCAGACCGAGGCGGACAGGTTGCCGGTGTAGCCGGTGAACCAGGCCGACTTCTTCTCGTCGGTGGTACCGGTCTTGCCCGCGATCTGGCGGCCGTCGTCCAGTTGGAGGTCCCGGGCGGTGCCGCCCTTCTCGGTCACCCCGAGCAGCACGCTGTTGAGCACGTCGGCGGTGTCCTCGGACATCACCTGGTCGCAGTGGACCGGGGCGACCGGGACGTCCTTGCCGTCCACCGTGGTGATCCGGCTGATCGCCACCGGCGCGCAGTAGCTGCCCCGGGCGGCGAAGGTCGCGTACACATCGGCCATGGTCAGCGGGCTGACCTCCTGGGTGCCCAGGCCCAGGGCCGGCACCTCCTGCAGCGGGTCGCCGCTCGCCTTGGCGGTCACGCCCAGCTTGTTGGCCATCTGCTTGACGGCGCAGAGCCCGATCTCCTGCTCCATCTGCACGAAGTAGGTGTTCACCGAGAGGGCCATCGCCTGCTTGAGCGCGTACGGTCCCTTCTCGCTCGGGCTCTCGTTGGGGATCACCCCGTCCTTCTTGCCCTTGCTCAGGTTCTTCCAGGTGCCGTCGCAGGTCTTCATCGTCGGCCAGTCCATCCGGTTCGGCGCGTCGTACTGCTGGGTCGGCGGCAGTCCGGCCTCCAGCGCGGCGGCGGCCACGATCGGCTTGAAGTTGGAGCCGGGCTGGAAGCCGACGCCGCCGCCCATCGCCGCGTCCACGTTGAAGTTGACGACGGTCTGGTTCTTCTCCTTCGCCAGGCCGTACGGACGGGTCTGGGCCATCGCCAGGATCTTGCCGGTGCCGGGCTCGACCATGGTCATCGCGGCCGAGACCGGGTCGCTGACGTACACCTTGGTGGAGACGGCGTTCTGCGCGGCGGCCTGCTTGTCCGGGTCGAGGGTGGTGTAGATGTTCAACCCGCCGGTGTCCCACAGCTTCTTGCGCTCGCCGGCGCTCTTGCCGAAAGCCGGGTCCTGCTTGACCACGTGCCGCACGTAGTCGCAGAAGAAGCCCATCCCGGCCTGGGCCGTGATGCAACCGTTCTGCGGCTCCTGGTAGTTGAGGCCGAGCGGGGTGGCCTTGGCCTCCTTGGCCTGGTCGGCGGTGATGTGCTTGTTCTCCACCATCTTGTCGATGACGGTGTCCCGGCGCTTCTTGGCGGCCACCGGGTGCAGCTTCGGGTCGTACTGGGAGGGGTTCTGCACCAGTCCGGCGAGCATCGCCGCCTCGGGCAGGTCGAGGTCCTTGGCGGACCTGCCGAAGTAGCGCTGGGACGCGGCCTCGATGCCGTACGCCTGGTGGCCGTAGAAGGTGATGTTCAGGTAGTTGGTGAGGATCTGCTCCTTGGGCAGGTCCTCCTCCAGCTTGATGGCGTACCGGAGTTCCTGGATCTTGCGGCCGAGGGTCTTGCGCTGCGCCTCGCGCACCGCCACCGGATCGTCCCCGGCCAGCTCGACGTTGACGTTCTTCACGTACTGCTGGGTGAGGGTGGAGGCGCCCTGGACGGCGGCGCCGCTCTCCGCGTTCTTGGTGATCGCCCGCAGCACGCCCTTGAGGTCGACCGCGCCGTGCTCGTAGAACCGGGAGTCCTCGATGTCGACCTGGGCCTTGCGGATCAGCGGCGACATCTGCTCGGCCGTGATGACGGTCCGGTCGCGCTCGTAGACCTTGGCGATCAGGCCGCCCTTGGCGTCGAAGATCTGCGTCGCCTGGGTCAGCGGCGGGGTCTTGAAGTCGTCGGGGATGCTCTGGAAGCCCTCGGCGCCGTTCTTCGCGCCCAGTCCGACCGCGCCCGCCGCCGGCAGGATCAGGCCCGCCAGCAGGACACCGCCCAGCACGCTGGAGCCGAGGAAGGTGGCCGCATGGCGCAGGAGTCCGAGCGGGGTCTCACGGCGCCTCGGGCGCGGCACCCAGGTGTCGCCCGGGTCCGGGCGAGGTATGCGGCTCTTCGGTGACATAGTTCGAACATTACGGCCGTGAATCCCCACCGTGGGGGGCGGGTTGGCGAACTATTGTCACAAAATCACGACAGGTTCGACTCATTCGAGACGGCCCGACGACGGGGTGCGCGGGGGCGCGGGCCGTTCGTCCACGGCCGGTCACCCCCGCGCACGAGCGCTCGAACCTCAGCTCGCCGGGCAGAACACGTCCTCGGCCGGCCGACGGCCCGTCACCAGGAAGTCCGTCACCGCCGCGTCGCCGCAGGCGTTCCCGTTCGCCCGGTAGGCGTCGTGGCCGCCGGAGTCCACGGTGACCATCCGGGCGCGCCCGCCGAAGGCCTCGCGCAGCTTGAGCGCGCCGCGGTACGGGGTGGCCGGGTCGCGCAGGTTCTGGACCAGCAGGACGTTCGCCGGGCCGCGGTCGGTCACCCGGACCGGCGGCTCGGCGGGCTTGAACGGCCAGAAGGCGCAGGGCATCACGTTCACCGGCATGCCCGCGGTGAGCGGATGGGCCGCGCGGTCGGCGGCGACGACCTTCGCGTAGCCGGCCGGGTCGGTGGGCCAGCTGACGTCGTTGCAGAGGGTGCCGACCGAGACCGCGGTGGTGTTCTGCACCGCCTGCTCGGGCGGCAGCACCGGGGTCGGCAGCGGGCGCCGGCCGAGACCGGCCAGCATCAGCCGGGCCAGGTCGGGGAACCTCGCGTCCGCGTACAGGCTCTCCATCATGGTCTCGCGCAGCACGTTGCCGTTCAGTTCGGCCGGGGCGGCGCCCGGCCAGGGCAGCGGCGAGCGGTCCAGCCGGGCGGCCAGGTCGAGGAAGAGCGGGCGGACCTGCTCGGGGGTGTCCGCGACCCGGTCCGGATTGCCGGGCGCCGCCGCCCACTTGGCGAAGTCCGGGAAGCGGTCCTCGGCGCCCTGGCCGAAGGCGGCCAGCCAGCCTCGGCCGACCCGGGACGGGTCCGGGTCGTCGTTGCTGTCCAGCACGATCCGGTCGGTGCGCCCGGGGAACACGGTGGTGTAGACGGCGCCCGCGTAGGTGCCGTAGGAGGTGGCCCAGACGGAGAGCCGGCGCTCGCCGAGGGCCCGGCGGATCCGGTCGATGTCGCGGGCCTCGTTGGCGGTGGAGATGCTGCGCAGCACCGGGCCGCCGTTGCGGGCGCAGGTGTCGGCGATCCGGCGTTCGACGGCCACGTTCCCGTCGATCGAGCCGTCCGCGGCGGGCCAGGGCCGCAGATCGACCATCGCCAGGTCCGACCTGTCCAGGTCGCAGCTGACCGGGGTGGAGCGGCCGACGCCGCGCGGGTCGAAGCCGACCAAGTCGTAGCGGTCGAGGACGGACTGCGGGAGGCGCGCGGCCGCGCTCGTGGGGAGGCCCAGTCCCGAGTTGCCGGGCCCGCCGGGGACGGTGAGCAGCACGCCGCGGCGCAGGCCGGGCTTCGCGGTGGCGATCCGGGAGACGGCGAGCGTGATCTGCGGGCCGTCCGGGTCGTTGTAGTCCAGGGGGACGGCGAGTTCGGCGCACTGCTGGCGGGGGTCGCTCTGCCCCTGGCAGCTGGACCAGTTGAGGCGCCCCGCGCCGCGGTGGTCCGGTTCGGCGGCGACGGCGGGCAGGACGGTGAGCACGGTGGCGGCCAGGGTGGCGGCGGTGACGGCGGTGATCGCGGTGGGTTTCGGCATGCCCAAGAGTCTGCTGCGGCAGTGGACTTGGGCCCATGCGGGCAGCCGGACGGTCGCCGGTGGGGCAATCCTCCGGCTCCGGGGTGCACTCCGCGCCCGGTCGCGTCGCCGACCCGGATGGCACGCGGCGCGGCGCGCCCACGGTTCGCGCCCTGCGGGGCGACGGCGCACCGGGCGTCGATGATTTCGGGTGCCGCGCAGAGGGACTGAGGAGGCGTGAGGTGGACACAGGGACGCCGGACGACGGGCACGGGCACTCGCACGGGCCCGGAGGCGGGCACTCGCACGGACCTGAGGACGGGCACTCGCACGGACCCGAGGACGGGCACTCGCACGGACCCGAGGACGGGCAGGGCCACGGGGGCGGCGGGGCTCCGGTGGGGCACAGCCACGCCCACGGCCCGGCCGCGCCGGTCTCCGCCCATCTGCGCAAGGTCATCGCGGCCGTGCTGATCCCGTTCGCGGCGGCGGTCGTGGTCGGCCTGGCGGTGCTCTGGCCGGGCGGCGTCCCCAACCACCAGCACACCGGTGTCGGTTTCGACCAGCAGATCCAGCACGGCCGGGTCACCAAGGTCGAGGAACTGCCCTGCGCCGACCTCAACCCCGGTGACCAGGGCACCTGTCGACAGGACACCGTCGAGGTCACCGACGGCCCGGACCGGGGCCGCAGCTTCACCGTGGTCGTCCACCCGTCCGAGCCCCGGCAGTACGCCCTGGGCGAGCGGGTGGTCCTCACCTACGCGCCGGGCGCCCCCGAGGAGCTCCGGTACAGCGTGGTCGACGTGGACCGGAACCTGCCGATGGGCGTGCTGGCCGGGCTGTTCGCCGTCGCCGTGGTGGTGGTCGGACGCTGGCGCGGAGTGGCCGCGCTGGTCGCCCTGGCGATCAGCTTCGCCGTGCTCTCGCTGTTCATCCTGCCCGCCATCCTGCGCGGTTCGGACCCGCTGCTGGTGGCGATCGTCGGCGCCAGCGCGATCATGCTGATCGCCCTCTACCTGTGCCACGGGCTCTCCGCCCGCACCTCGGTGGCGGTGCTGGGCACGCTGGTGTCGCTGGTGCTGATCGGGGTGCTGAGCCTGGTCTTCGCCTCCTGGGCGCACCTGACCGGGAACACCTCGGAGGAGACCGGGCTGGTCCACGACCTCTACCCCGGGATCGAGATCCGCGGCCTGCTGCTGGCCGGGTACGTGATCGGCTCGCTCGGCGTGCTGTTCGACGTCACGGTCACCCAGACCTCGGCGATCTGGGAGCTCCACGAGGCCGACCCGACGATGGGCGCCCGCCGGCTCTACCGGACCGGCATGCGGATCGGCCGCGACCACATCGCCTCGACCGTCAACACCCTGGTGCTCGCCTACGCGGGGGCCGCGCTGCCGCTGCTCCTGCTGTTCTCGATCGCGCACCGGACGGTGGTGTCGGTGGCCACCAGCGAGCTGGTGGCCGAGGAGATCGCCCGCACCCTGGTCGGCAGCATCGGCCTGGTCGCCGCGGTGCCGGTCACCACCGGGCTGGCCGCCCTGATCGCCGCCGCCGACCACCCCCGGACGGCGGCCGTCCGGGCCGGACGGCACCGGCCCGCCTGACCCGTGCACCACGGGCCGACCCCACGTCCTACGGGAGGGTGAGGATCCGCGGGCCGTCCTCGGTGACGGCGACGGTGTGCTCGACGTGGGCGGCGCGGCTGCCGTCGGTGGTGCGCAGGGTCCAGCCGTCCGGGTCGGTGTCGTGGTCGTCGCGGCCGCCGGCGGTCAGCATCGGCTCGATGGCCAGCACCAGGCCCGGGCGCAGCGGGTAGCCCCGGCCCGGGCGGCCCTCGTTGGGCACGTGCGGGTCCTCGTGCATCCGGCGGCCGATGCCGTGGCCGCCGAAGCCGTCGATCATCCCGTAGCGCCGCCCGGCCCGGCCGACCTTGCCGATCGCGTGGGCGATGTCGCCGATCCGGTTGCCGACCACGGCGGCGGCGATCCCGGCCTCCAGGGCCCGCCGGGTGGCGGCGATCAGGGCGGTGTCCTCGGGGCGGGCGGTGCCGACGGTGAAGCTGACCGCGGAGTCGCCGCACCAGCCGTCCAGGACGGCGCCGCAGTCGATGCTCACCAGGTCGCCGTCGCGCAGCCGGTAGGCGCCCGGGATGCCGTGCACCACCGCGTCGTTGACGGAGGCGCAGATCACGCCGGGGAACGGCACGGGCGCGAAGGACGGGCGGTAGCCGAGGAACGGCGAGGTCGCCCCGGCGGCCTTCAGCACGCCGTGCGCCACCTCGTCCAGCTCCAGCAGGCTGACGCCCGCCGCGGCCTCCCGCTGCACGGCCGCCAGTGCGTTGGCGACCACCCGCCCGGCCTCGCGCATCGCGGCGAGAGCGGTGTCCGACTTGAGTTCGACCATGGCGAACCTCCCTTGGATCCAATTCTTATACCGGTATTTGTATCACGGTCGAGGCTCCGTTGCCGCGGCCCGACCGGTCCACCGGGTACGGGGCTCCGTCGCCGCACTACACTCGGGCGCATGGTGAGGACTCCGCTGACCCCGTGGGAGCGCGAGCGTGGGGAGCGCTTCGGGGCGCTGCTGCGCGAGGCGCGTGGTGAGCGCAGCATGGTCGAGGTGGCGGCGGTGGCCGGTGTCTCGGCGGAGACGCTGCGGAAGATCGAGACGGGTCGGGCGCCGACGCCGTCCTTCTTCACCATCGCGGCGCTGGCCTTCGCGCTGGACCTGTCGCTGGACGAGCTGGCGGCCGCCTGTGTGCTGCCCGAGGACGGTGCCGCGCTGTCGGCGTAGCACGGACGGCGACGGCCCGCCGGGCGCGGGTGCGCCGGGCGGGCCGTCGTTCGGTGCGGGGGGGGTGTCAGCCGACCGAGCTGTTGTAGCTCTCGATCGCGGGCTGCAGCTCCTTGGCCGCGTCGGCCAGGGCCTGCTGGGCGGTCTTGCTCCCCGCGATGGTCTGCTCGATCGCGGTCTCCACGCCCTTGCGGGCCTGCGGCATCACGCCGAGCAGGCAGCCGGCGGTGGCCGGGGTGGGCTTGGTGGCCTTCAGCTGGTCGATGGCCGTCTGGAACTGCGGGTACTTGCCCACCCACTCCTTGTCCTTGGGGTCGTCCAGGGACTTCTTGTTGACCGGGAAGTAGCCGGTGCCGGTGTGCCAGACGGCCTGCTGCTCCGGGCCGGTGATGAACTTCTCGAACTCCCAGGCGGCACGCTTCTCGGCGTCCGAGTGGCCGGGGCCGCTGATCCACAGCGAGGCGCCGCCGATCACCGGGCCGCCCTGGTCGGCGGCGGTGACCTTGGGGAAGGCCGCGGTGCCGACGCCGAACTTGGCGGCCTCGGTGTAGCCGCGCAGCACGCCGGTGGACTCCAGGTGCATCGCCACCGTGCCGGACTTGAAGGCGGCCTGGGCGTCGTCGGTGACCCGGCCGGTGTTGGCCGCGTAGCCGCCCTTGACCAGGTCGGCCCACCACTGGACGATCTGCGCGCCCTGGGCGGAGTCGAACACGACCTTGCCCGCCTTGTTGCTGCGGCCGTTGTCGTTGTCGCAGTACATGGTGCCGGACTCGGCGAGCAGCTCCTCGACGAACCAGCCGTAGATGGCGGCGCCGAAGCCGTAGCGAACGGTCTTGCCGTCGGCGTCCTTCTTGGTCAGCTTCTTGGCCATGTCGGCCAGCTCGTTGAGGTCCTTCGGCGGCTGCGCCGGGTCCAGGCCGGCCTCCTTGAACGCGTCGGTGTTCAGGTAGAGCAGCGGCATCGAGGAGTTGAACGGCATCGAGACCAGCTTGCCGTTGGCCGAGTAGTAGTTGCGGATGTTGGGGTCGAGGTCGTCCAGCGAGTAGCCGTCCTTGTCCACGAAGGCCTGGGCGGGGACGGTCTGCTTGGAGTCGATCATGAAGCGGGTGCCGATGTCGTAGACCTGCACCAGGGCGGGGGTGCCCTTCTGCTGCACCGCGGCCTTGTACTTGGTGACCAGCTCGTCGTACTTGCCCTGGAACTGCGCCTTGACCTCGATCTTGCCCTGGTGGGCCGCGTTGAAGTCCTTGACCAGGCCGTTCAGCACATCCGCGTTCTTGCCCGTCATCGAGTGCCAGAACTCGACGGTGGTGACGCCGGAGGCCTGGTCGAGCGCCTGGGCGCCGGGCGCGCCGGCGTCGGAGCCGCCGCCCGAGCCGGAGCCGGAGCCACTGGAGCTGCAGGCGGTCAGGGACAGGCCGGCCACCAGCAGGGCCGCGAGCGCGCGTGCACTCTTCTTCACGGGAGTTCTCTTTCTTTCCGGTTGGGAGTCGGGTGCGTACGACGGGGCCGTCGGGCCCGTACCACGGGTCAGCGGACCGCGCCCGCGGTCAGGCCGCGGACGATGAAGCGCTGGCCGAAGACCACCAGGGCGAGGGTGGGCAGCAGGGAGAGCACCACGCCGGCCAGGATCAGGCCGGGGTCGGCCATCTCGGAGTCGCGCAGCGAGGTGAGGCCGATCTGCAGGGTCTGCATCTCGGCGGTGCGGGTGATGATGAGCGGCCAGAAGTACTGGTTCCAGGCCGACAGGAAGACGTAGATCGACAGCGCGGCCAGGGCCGGCTTGTTCAGCGGGACGACGATCCGCCACAGGAAGCGCCAGTGGCCGGCCCCGTCGATCCGGGCGGCGTCGCGCAGTTCGCCGGGCAGCTGCCGGAAGGCCTGGCGCAGCATGAAGGTGCCGAAGCCGGAGGCGAGGAACGGCAGGACCAGGCCGAAGTAGGTGTTGCCGAGCCCCCAGTCCGACAGCGTCAGGTAGTTGGGGATGATGATGGCCTCCCACGGCACCATCAGCGTGGCCAGGAACAGCCCGAACACCACGGCCCGCGCCTTCAGCGGCAGGAAGACGAAGGCGTACGCGGCCAGGATCGAGGTGACCAGCTGGGCGAGGGTGATGGCGGTGGCCACCAGCGCCGAGTTGGCGTACTGCCGGAACAGCGGGATGGTGTCCACGGCCCCTGCGAAGTTCCGCCCGGTGACCGAGTGCGGCACCAACGCCGGTGGGTAGGAGGAGAGTTCACCGGGGCCCATGAAGGCGCCGGCGATCGCGTAGTACACCGGGAAGGCCACGGTGACCAGGGCGACGAGGAGCAGCAGGTAGACGGCGGCGCGGCCGAGCAGGTCGCGCGGGGAGCGCCCGGCGAGGGCAGTCCGGACGCGTCGGCGGGGCGCGTCGACCTCATTGGCGATCGAACTCATGCGTAGTGCACCTTCCGCTCCAGGACGCCGAACTGGACGGCCGTGCAGGCGAGGACGACCACCAGCAGCACCACGGCCTGGGCGCTCGCCGTACCGAAGTCGCTGGAGTTGTAGGCGAAGGCCTTCTCGTAGACCGAGTAGACCAGGGTCCGGGTGGAGCCGTCCGGCCCGCCCTTGGTGAGGATGTGGATCTGGCCGAAACTCTGCAGGGCGTGGACAGTGGAGACCACGGTCAGGAAGAACAGGTTCGGACCGAGCATCGGGACGGTGATCGAACGGGCCAGCCGCAGGCCGGAGGCGCCGTCGATGCGGGCCGCCTCGACCACCTCGCCCGGGATCGAGCCGATGCCCGCCGAGAGCACCAGCACGTTGTAGCCGAGGTTCATCCAGACCGTGGTCAGGGCCACCGAGACCAGCGCGTACCGGGAGTCCGTCAGCCAGCCGACCGGGCCGAGGCCGATGTTCGACAGCAGGCCGTTGAGCACCCCGCTGGCGGGGTTGAAGAACACCGCGAAGACCACCGAGGCGCTGGCCACCGAGAAGGCGAAGGGCAGCGCGAAGGCGGAGCGCAGCAGCCGTACGCCCCGGATCCGGTTCTCCAGCAGCAGTACCAGCACCAGTGCGCCGAGCACCCCGGGCACCACGGTGAGCAGGGTGAACAGCGCGGTGGTGACCAGCGTCCGGCCGAAGTCGGCGGAGGACAGCAGGTCGGCGTAGTGCTGGATCCCGACGTAGCGGGAGGGCGCGCCGAAGAGGTCGTTGGCGTGCGCGCTCAGGTAGATCGTCCGTCCCAGCGGGTAGCCGATGAACAGGACGAAGACCACCAGGGAGGGCAGCAGGAAGGCCCAGGCGAGGCCGTGCTCACCCCAGCGGCTTCGACGGCCCGGGAGGGGCACGGGGTGTGGTGCGGTCGGCATTGCTGGCACGTCCGCCTTTCGTGTGTCGGTTCCGGGCGAAACCGTTTCTTGCCCGAACGACGGCGTGGGAACCCCTCGGTGATCAACCGGTGTCCGGGGGATTACGCGTTCGCGTCATGTTCGGCCGGTTGTCCGTACAAGCGGGTCCGCCCCCGCTACGTCCTGTCAGCGCGGTGTCGTACGGTGCGCGGGTGAACGACGAGAACGACGAGAACGACACGGATTTCGACCTGCGGGCCGCGATGGCCACGGCCCTGGCCGACCGCGCGGGCGCCTGGGCGCTGGTCCGGGGCTTCGCCGCGTACTGGGGCGAGCCGCTGGGGCCGCGGGACGGCTTCACCGACGCCGAGCTGGACGCGGCGGAGCAGCGGCTCGGGCTGCGGCTGCCGCCGGCCCTGCGGGAGGCGTACCGGCTGTTCGGCCGCCGGGCGGACCTCACCAGCTGCCAGGACGTGCTGCTGACGCCGGACGAACTGCACGTGCTGGACGGCGCGTTGGTGTACCGGGCGGAGAACCAGGGCTGCGCGCACTGGGGCGTGCTGCTGGACGACCTGGCGCTGGACGACCCGCCGACGGTCGGCCGGCCGGACCTCGCGGACAAGTCGCAGGAGCGCTGGGAGCCCTGGGAGGAGCGCTTCTCGACGGCGGCGGCGGTGATGGCGATGAGCGAGAAGCTGCTGGAGGACGACGAGTTGACCGACTTCCTCGAATCGGAGGCCGAACTCCCGGTCACCTTCGGGGAGTTGCCCCGGTTCGGCCGGGACTGCCGCTGGTACGAGGGGCCGGACGTCCTCGTCCAGGCGGTCGGTGACGCCTGGATCGCGGTCCGGGCACGGACTCCGGAGGCGCTCGACGCGCTCCGCGAGGCCGTGCCCGGGGACTGGTTGAACGGCTGAGCCGTGCCGGTCAGGCCGTGATGCCGCCGTCCAGCACCAGGTCGGCGCCGACGGTGTAGCCCGCCTCCGGCGAGGCCAGGTACAGCACCGCGGCGGCGATCTCGGCGACCGCACCGGAACGGCCCACCGGGACCTCGGACTTCATCCGGTCGGTCTTGTCCACGTCGCTCTCGCCGGGGTGGGTCGACATCGGGGTGTCCACCGGGCCGGGGCTGACGGTGTTGATCCGCACCCCCTCGCCGATGTGGTCGCGGGCGGCGGCGCGGGTCAGCGCGGTGACCGCCGCCTTGCTGGCGGCATAGGCGCCGACGCCCTCGATCCGCTTGTGGACGCCCAGGTTGGAGGAGACGTTGACGATGGCGCCGCCGCCGTGGGCCCGCATGTGACCGATCTGCTGCTGCATCGCCAGCAGGGTGCCGGTCACGTTGATCTCGAACACCCGCCGGAAGTCGGCCTCGTCGATCTCGGCGACCGGCCCGGCCGCGCCGAACACCCCGGCGTTGTTGACGGCGACGTCCAGTCCGCCGAAGTGCTCGACGGTCTCCCGGACCAGCCGGGCGGCGTCCTCGCCGTTCGTCACGTCGCCGGTCAGCGCGACCGCCCGGCCGCCGGCCCGCTCGATCAGTGCGACGGTCTCGGCCAGCGGGCCGGCGCCGCGCCCGGCGACCGCGACCCGGGCGCCTTCCTGGGCGAAGGCGAGCGCGATGGCCCGCCCGATGCCGCTGCCGCCGCCGGTGACCAGGACGGACTTGTCGGCGAAACGCGTGCTCATGAGCTGAACTCCTTGATTCGAGTGGTGCGTTCAGGGGTGATGGTGGTCTTGGGGGTTCGGGGCAGGGCGGCGACCGCGACGGCGGTCAGCGCCAGCCCGGCGGCGGCGGCCGCGAAGGCCGCCGCGTAGCCGCCGACGACGGTCGGGCGGGTGGCGGCGAGGGCCATCAGGGCGGCCAGCCCGGCGGTGGGGCCGAGCTCCATCGCGGTGTTGAGGACGCCCGCGGCCAGGCCGGTCCGTTCGGGCGGCACGCCGCCGGTGGCCAGCACGGCCGCCCCGGCGAAGGACGCGGCGGCTCCGGCGGGCAGCAGGAGCAGTCCGGGCAGCAGCCCGGTGGCGTACGGGCTGCCGGGGTCGAGCCCGGCCAGCAGGCCGAGCCCGGCGGCCTCCAGGGCCAGGCCGGCGGCGGTGACCGGCACCGGCCCGTGCCGGGCGATCAGCGGCCCGGCCAGCCGCCCGGCGAGCAGCAGGACGACCGCGTACGGCAGGAAGGCGGCGGAGGTGGCGGCCGCGCTCCAGTCGCGCTGCTGCTGGAGGTAGAGCGAGAGCAGGACGAAGGCCAGTGCGGTGCCCGCGGCGGTCGCCATGACGGTGACCAGTGCGGTGGCCCGCTGCCGGTCGGCGAGGAAGCCGGGCGGCAGCAGCGGGTCGGCGGTGCGGCGTTCGGCGGCGGCGAAGGCGAGCAGCAGGAGCAGTCCGGCGGCCAGCGGGCCGAGCACGCCGGGGCTGCGCCAGCCGTGGTCGGTGGATCCGACCAGGGCGTAACTCGTCGCGCAGACACCGGTGGTGGCGAGGGCGGCGCCGCGCAGGTCGAGGGCCGGGCGACGGCCCTCGCTGGCGGCCTCGGACCCGGGCAGCGCACCGGAGTCGGGCAGCGCGCCGGAGCGGGCCAGTCCGGCCAGGGCGACCAGGACGGGCACCGCGAACAGCCAGCGCCAGGAGACCACCGCGGCGACCGCGCCGGAGACCACGCTGCCGGCCGTCGCGCCGATCACCGAGAGGCCGCCCCAGGTGGCCATCGCCCGCCGGTAGGCGGCGGGTTCGGGGTACAGCCGGCGGACCACCGCGACCGCCGCCGGCGCGGTGAGGGCCGCACCGGCGCCCTGGACGAAGCGGCCGGCCAGCAGGGCGGGGTAGCCGGGCGCGAGGGCGCAGGCGATCGAGGCGGCGGCGAACAGCACCAGCCCCCACCGGAGCATCCGCCGGCCGCCGTGCCGGTCGGTCAACCGGCCGCCGAGCAGCAGCAGGGCGGCGAAGGACAGTCCGTACGCGGCGCTGAGCAGCAGGACCTCGGAGGCGCCGAGCCCCAGCTCCCGGGCGACCAGGGGCAGCGGCACGGTGAGGATCATGATCGCGAAGATCAGCACGGCCTGGACCACGCCCAGCAGCGCGAAGCCCGATCGGGCCCTCGCGGTGACACTCATGGAACTTCCCCCCATACCAAACTTTTAAGACCGTTCGGTCCAGAATAGGGACAGCAGAAGACGCCGAGCAGATCGGACGGAAGTGCCATCCGGCCGGTGCTCCGTACCACGGCGGTCCGTGCCGCCGACGGCCCGCAGCACCGACGGCCCGCACCTGCGGCCCGCCCCGACGGTCAGTCCAGCAGCGCCAGCGCCTGCTCGGCGGCGTCCCGCACCCGGGGTGCGCCGTCGGCGGTCTTGCCCACCACCCGGACGCCCTGCAGCAGCACCACCAGCATCCGGGCCAGCGCCCGCGGCTCCCGCCCCGCGGGCAGCTCGCCCTGCGCCTCGGCGCGCAGCAGGGCGGCGGTCAGCGAAGTCTCCAGGTGGTCGAGGCTGGCCTCCACCCGGCGGGCCGCGCCCGGGTCGTGCGGGGCGAGTTCGACCGCCGTGTTGGTGATGAAACAGCCCCGCCTGCGGTCCTCCTCCCCCGTCTGCGCGTACCGGCGCACCAGGGCGCGCACGGCCGGCAGCACCGGGCCGGGCTGGGACAGGTCGGCCAGCCGGTCCGGGTCCCGCTGCTCGCTGTAGCGCTCCAGCGCGCGCAGGTAGAGCTCGCGCTTGCTGCCGAACGTCGCGTAGATGCTGGCCCGGGCGATGCCGAGCCCCTCGACCAGGTCGGTCATCGAGGTGGCCTCGTAGCCGCGGCGCCAGAACAGCTCAAGGGCCGCCTGGAGCGCCGCGTCCGGGTCGAATTCCTTCGTTCGCGCCATGACCTGAACGCTAGTCCTTTCCAGACCGATCGGTCAAGAAAGAGCGGGAAGTGGTCCAGACCGATGCCTGACGGAGCATTGCCAAGTGGACTAGACCAAGGCTAGCCTTACCGCCCCCGTCCCTCCTCCCCCACAGGAGGCGTACCGGCATGTCCGGACTCATCCCCCCATCCCCCCGGCAGGCCGCCGAGGCCGCCCGTCCGCTCGTGCTCACCGTCTTCCGGATCGTCGTCGGCCTGCTCTTCGCCTGCCACGGCGCCGCCTCGCTGTTCGGCGTCCTCGGCGGCACCAAGGGCGGCAGCATCCCGCTCGGCCAGTGGCCGGGCTGGTGGGCCGCCCTGATCCAACTGGTCGGCGGCGCCCTCGTGCTGCTCGGCATCGGCACCAGGACGGCCGCCCTGCTCTGCTCCGGCTCGATGGCCTACGCCTACTTCACCGTCCACCAGGAGCGCGCCCTGCTGCCGCTGCAGAACGGGGGCGAGCCCTCGGTGATGTTCTGCTGGGCGTTCCTGACCATCGCGGTGCTCGGCTCCGGCCCCTACTCCCTGGACCGGCTGCTCGCCCACTCCCTGGGTCGCCTGTCCACCGCCCGCCGCCCGGCCGCCGAGCCCGCCCCCGCACCCGTGGGACCGGCGGAACCGGCCGGGCCGACCCGGCCCAGCCGGCCGACCGGGCTCAGCCCTCGCTCAGATGCCGCTCGACCGAGGCGACCTTGGCGGTGAGCCCGTCGGTGACCCCGGCCCGGTCGTCGATCTTGATGACCGTGCTCACCCGGTTGCTGTGAGCCTTCACCGCCTCGATCGCCGCCCTGATCACCGGCATCACCTCGTCCCACTCCCCTTCGATGCTGGTGAACATCGCGTCCGTCCGGTTCGGCAGCCCGCTCGCCCGCACCACCCGGACGGCCGCGGCCACCGCCTCCCCCACGTCCTCGCCGATCCCCAGCGGGGTCACCGAAAAAGCTGCGATCACGTCCCTGCACTCCCAACCGCCTGACGGCATCGGTCGCGGCCCGGACCACTCCGGGCCGCGACCAGCCTATTTCGTGCGCCCGGAGCCGCCCTCGGACACCTCGCCCGCCTTCCACATTCTGTTGAATCTCCCCTTGACGCCCCGCCGGGCCCGACCTACCTTGTTTCCACATACAGAAACCGTTCTTCCGTATGGTGGAATTCAGGAGATGAGCCCTCCGACCCACTGCGGGCCGACGCAGGAGAGACCCGATGCCCCGTATGACTGCCGCCCGCGCGGCCGTGGAGATCCTCAAGCTCGAAGGCGTCGACGTCGCCTTCGGCGTTCCGGGCGCCGCCATCAACCCCTTCTACGCCGCCCTCAAGGCCTCCGGCGGGATCAAGCACACCCTGGCCCGGCACGTCGAGGGCGCCTCCCACATGGCCGAGGGCTACACCCGCGCCGCGGCCGGCAACATCGGCGTGTGCATCGGCACCTCGGGCCCGGCCGGCACCGACATGATCACCGGCCTGTACTCGGCGATCGCCGACTCCATCCCGATCCTGTGCATCACCGGCCAGGCCCCGGTCGCCCGCCTCCACAAGGAGGACTTCCAGGCCGTCGACATCGCCTCGATCGCCAAGCCGGTCACCAAGGCCGCCACCACCGTGCTGGAGGCCGCGCAGGTCCCCGGCGTGTTCCAGCAGGCCTTCCACCTGATGCGCTCCGGCCGCCCCGGCCCGGTGCTGATCGACCTGCCGATCGACGTCCAGCTGACCGAGATCGACTTCGACCCGGAGGCCTACCAGCCGCTGCCGGTCTACAAGCCGACCGCCAACCGGATCCAGATCGAGAAGGCCATCGCGCTGCTCCAGGCGTCCGAGCGCCCGCTGATCGTGGCCGGCGGCGGCGTCATCAACGCCGACGCCTCCGAACTCCTGCTGGAGTTCGCCGAGTTGACCGGCGTCCCGGTGATCCCGACGCTGATGGGCTGGGGCATCGTCCCGGACGACCACGCGCTGAACGCCGGCATGGTCGGTCTGCAGACCTCGCACCGCTACGGCAACGAGAACTTCCTCGCCTCCGACTTCGTCCTCGGCATCGGCAACCGCTGGGCCAACCGCCACACCGGCGGCCTGGACGTCTACACCGCGGGCCGCACCTTCGTCCACGTCGACGTCGAGCCCACCCAGATCGGCAAGATCTTCGCCCCCGCCCTCGGCATCGCCTCCGACGCCAAGGCCGCGCTGGAACTGTTCGTCGAGGTCGCCAAGGAGCTCAGGGCGGCCGGCACCCTCAAGGACCGCGGCGCCTGGGCCGCCTCCACCCAGGAGCGCAAGGCGCGGCTGCAGCGGCGCACCCACTTCGACAACGTGCCGCTCAAGCCGCAGCGCGTGTACGAGGAGATGAACAGGGCCTTCGGCCCGGAGACCCGGTACGTCACCACCATCGGCCTCTCCCAGATCGCCGGCGCCCAGATGCTGCACGTCTACAAGCCGCGGCACTGGATCAACTGCGGCCAGGCCGGCCCGCTGGGCTGGACCATCCCGGCCGCACTGGGCGTCGCCACCGCCGACCCCGAGGGCCAGGTCGTCGCGCTCTCCGGCGACTACGACTTCCAGTTCATGGTCGAGGAGCTGGCGGTCGGCGCCCAGCACCGGATCCCGTACGTCCACGTGCTGGTGAACAACTCCTACCTGGGCCTGATCCGCCAGGCGCAGCGCAACTTCGACATCGACTTCCAGGTCAAGCTGGAGTTCGAGAACATCAACGCGCCGGAGCTGGGCGTCTACGGCGTGGACCACGTCAAGGTCGCCGAGGGCCTGGGCTGCAAGGCGATCCGGGTCACCGAGCCGGAGGGACTGCTGCCGGCCTTCGAGGAGGCCAAGAAGCTGGCCGCCGAGTTCCGGGTGCCGGTCGTGGTCGAGGCGATCCTCGAACGGGTCACCAACATCTCGATGGCCGCCGCCGACATCGACAAGGTCAACGAGTGGGAGGAGATCGCCACCCTCCCCGAGCACGCGCCCACCGCCGTCAAGCCGCTGGCGCTCTGACCCGCCCCGGCGCCGTGCGCGCGCCGGCCCGCCCCGGCGGGGGCGTACGAGCCGCTCCGTACTCCCCGCCGGACGGAACACCGGCAGCCCCGGAACGGTTTCAGCCGTCCGGGGCCGCTACCGTGTGCCCGGGGCGACGGCCCCGCCGTGACCGGGGGCGACACCCCGCCGCCGACCTGCCGAAAGGACCACCACCGTGAGCCTGTACGACATCCCGCTGCACACCCTGTCCGGTGCGCCCGCCACCCTGGCCGACCACAAGGGCAAGGCCCTGCTGATCGTCAACGTCGCCTCCAAGTGCGGCCTGACCCCGCAGTACACCGGCCTGGAGAACCTCCAGAAGCGGTACGCCGAGCGCGGGTTCACCGTGCTGGGCTTCCCGTGCAACCAGTTCGCCGGGCAGGAGCCGGGCAGCGCCGAGGAGATCGAGAGCTTCTGCTCGACCACCTACGGGGTGACCTTCCCGCTGTTCGAGAAGATCGACGTCAACGGCGAGGACCGGCACCCGCTGTACCGGCAGCTGACCGAGGTCGCCGACGCCGAGGGCCAGGCCGGGGACGTCAGCTGGAACTTCGAGAAGTTCCTGATCTCCCCGGACGGCACCGTGGCCGCCCGGATCCGGCCGCGGACCGAGCCCGAGTCGGCCGAGCTGATCGCCGCGATCGAGGCCGTGCTGCCGGCCTGACCCGCCCCGCCCGACTGCTCCGGCGGCGGCGGCCGACCGCCGCCGCCGTCGCCGTAGTCGCCGCCGCCGTCGTCAGAGCAATAGCCGTGTCCCCGGGGGGAGTTCACCTGCCCGGGCGGCGTCCCGCAGATGCGCCAGCAGGGTGCCGTGCAGCGCCTCGGCGGCGCGGGTCGGCGGCACCTCGCGGCCGTGCGCGACCGCGATGGTGCGCCCCAGCCCCGGCCCGGCGAACGGGGTGACCGACAGCCCCGAGCGCGCCGCCACCATCCCCGGCACCACCGCCGGGCCGAGCCCGGCCCGGACGAAGCCCAGCACCGCGTCCATCTCGCCGCCCTCGACGGCGAATTCGGGCTCGAAGCCGGCCGCCCGGCAGGCCGCCAGGGCCGCCTCCCGGACGTCGTAGCCCTCCCGGAACATCACCAGCGGCCGTCCGCGCAGCTCGGCCACCCGCACCGCGCGCCGGGCGGGCCCGGCCGCCGAGACCAACACCAGCTCCTCGTGCAGCAGTTCGGTGACGGCGAGGGCCGGCGCGGCCTCCCCGCTGGGCGGGGTGATGATCAGCGCGAGGTCCAGCTCGCCCGCCGCCAGCCAGCCGACCAGATCGCGCGACCCGCCCTCGCGCACCCCCAGCGTGACGCCCGGGTAGCGGTCCCGGAACACCCGCAGCACGTCCGGCACCAGGCTGGTGCACAGGCTCGGCGGCGCGCCCAGCCGGACCCGGCCGCGGCGCAGCTGCACGGTCTCCTGGACGGCGAGGCGGGCGCTCTCGGTGTCCGCGAGGATCCGTCGGGCCAGCGGCAGCAGGGCGTCCCCGGCGTCGGTGAGGGCGATGTTGCCCCGGGCGCGGTGGAACAGTTCGGCCCCCAACTCCCGTTCCAGCGAACGGATCTGCTGGGAGAGCGAGGGCTGGGCGACATGCGCGGCCTCGGCGGCCCGGGTGAAGTGCCGGGTCTCGGCGACGGCCAGGAAGTAGCGGAGTTGCTGGAGCTGCACGCACCCAGGCTACGCCGCGACGATAGGCCCTGCCTATCGTCACCAGCCGCAGCATGTCTTGGACGCACCCTGGTGGCCCTCCCTACCGTTGCTGCCATGACAACCGCGACTCGGACGGGCCGGCATCCGTCCACCCTGGCGACCCTGTGGCGGTCGACCGTCGGCAAGAAGGCGGTCATGGCCGTCTCCGGGCTGGCGATGCTGCTGTACCTGGTCGCGCACATGCTGGGGAACCTCAAGGTCTTCTTCGGCCCCGACGACATCAACGGCTACGCGGCCTGGCTGCGCACCATCGGCCAGCCGTTCCTGGGCCACGAGTGGTTCCTCTGGATCGCCCGGGTCGGCCTGGTCCTCGCCGTCGTCCTGCACGGCGTGTCCGCGTACCAGCTCAGCCGCCGCGACCTCGCCGCCCGCCCGAGCAAGTACGTGCACCGGCGCCGCCGGGCCAGCTACGCGACCCGGACCATGCGCTGGGGCGGGGTGATCCTGGCGCTGTTCATCGTCTGGCACATCCTCGACCTCACCACGCTCACCGTGAACCCGGTCGCCGAGCACGGCCACGTCTACCAGAACGTCGTGGGCACCTTCGGCCGCTGGTACAGCGACGTGTTCTACATCCTCGCGGTGGTGGCCCTCGGCTTCCACATCCGGCACGGCTTCTGGAGTGCCGCCCAGACCCTCGGTGCCAACAACGCCCGCCGCGACAAGGCGCTGAAGCTGACGGCCAACGGTCTGGCCCTGCTGCTGACCGTGGGCTTCCTGTCCGTCCCCGTGGCCGTCATGTTCGGAGTCGTGAAGTGAGCTACCTCGATTACGCCCTCGGCGAGCCGATCGCCGACACCAAGGCCCCCACCGGGCCGATCGAACAGCGCTGGGACCAGCGGCGGTTCGACGCCAAGCTGGTCAACCCGGCGAACCGGCGCAAGCACACCGTGATCGTGGTCGGCACCGGCCTGGCCGGCGGCGCGGCCGGCGCCACCCTCGCCGAACAGGGCTACCACGTGGTCCAGTTCTGCTTCCAGGACTCCCCGCGGCGGGCCCACTCGATCGCCGCCCAGGGCGGCATCAACGCGGCCAAGAACTACCGCAACGACGGCGACTCGATCCGCCGGCTGTTCTACGACACCGTCAAGGGCGGCGACTTCCGCGCCCGCGAGTCCAATGTGCACCGGCTCGCCCAGGTGTCGGTGGAGATCATCGACCAGTGCGTGGCCCAGGGCGTGCCCTTCGCCCGCGAGTACGGCGGCCTGCTGGACACCCGCTCCTTCGGCGGCGTCCAGGTCTCCCGCACCTTCTACGCCCGCGGCCAGACCGGCCAGCAGCTGCTGCTCGGCGCCTACCAGGCGCTGTCCCGGCAGATCGCGGCCGGGAACGTGGAGATGCACCCGCGCACCGAGATGCTGGACCTGCTGGTCGTCGACGGCCGGGCCCGCGGCATCGTCGCCCGGGACCTCGTCACCGGCGAGATCAGCTCGTACACGGCGGACGCCGTGGTGCTGGCCACCGGCGGCTACGGCAACGTCTTCTACCTCTCCACCAACGCCAAGAACTCCAACACCACCGCGATCTGGCGGGCCCACCGGCGCGGCGCCTACTTCGCCAACCCGTGCTTCACCCAGATCCACCCCACCTGCATCCCGCGCTCCGGCGACCACCAGTCCAAGCTCACCCTGATGAGCGAGTCGCTGCGCAACGACGGCCGGATCTGGGTGCCCAAGGCGGCCGGCGACACCCGCCCGCCCGGGCAGATCCCGGAGGAGGAGCGGGACTACTACCTGGAGCGGATCTACCCCTCCTTCGGCAATCTCGTCCCGCGCGACATCGCCTCCCGGGCCGCCAAGAACGTCTGCGACGAGGGCCGCGGCGTCGGCCCCGGCGGGCAGGGCGTCTACCTGGACTTCGCCGACGCGATCCGCCGGATGGGCCGGGACGCCGTCGAGGCCAGGTACGGCAACCTCTTCGAGATGTACGAGCGGATCACCGCCGAGGACCCGTACCGGGTGCCGATGCGGATCTACCCCGCGATCCACTACACGATGGGCGGGCTCTGGGTCGACTACGACCTGCAGACCAGCGTCCCCGGCCTGTTCGCGATCGGCGAGGCCAACTTCTCCGACCACGGCGCCAACCGCCTCGGCGCCAGCGCGCTGATGCAGGGCCTGGCCGACGGCTACTTCGTGCTGCCGCCCACGATCAACGACTACCTGGCCCGCAACCCGGTGAGCGCCGTGCCCGCCGACCACCCGGTGCTCACCGAGGTCGAGGCGGAGGTCGCGGACCGGCTCAACCTGATCCTCTCCGTCGACGGCGACCGCACCCCGGACTCCTTCCACCGCGAGCTCGGCGAACTCCTCTGGGACGAGTGCGGGATGGCCCGCGACGCGGCCGGCCTCACCCGTGCGCTGGAGCGGATCCCGCAGCTGCGCGAGGAGTTCTGGCGCCGGATCAAGGTGCCCGGCACCGGCCGGGAGCTCAACCAGTCGCTGGAGAAGGCCAACCGGCTGGTCGACTACTTCGAGCTGGCCGAGCTGATGTGCCTGGACGCGCTGCACCGCGCCGAGTCCTGCGGCGGCCACTTCCGCACCGAGAGCCAGACCCCCGACGGCGAGGCCGCCCGGCGCGACGAGGACTTCTCCTACGCCGCCGCCTGGGAGTTCACCGCCACCGGCGAGCCGCCCGTCCTCCACCGCGAGGACCTCGCGTTCGAACACGTCCACCCCACCCAGCGGAGCTACGCATGAACCTCACCCTGCGCATCTGGCGCCAGGCGGGCCCGGACGCACCCGGCTCGATGACCACCTACCAGGTCGGCGGCATCAGCCCGGACATGTCCTTCCTGGAGATGCTCGACACCCTCAACGAGGAGCTGATCACCCGCGGCGACCAGCCGGTGGCCTTCGACCACGACTGCCGCGAGGGCATCTGCGGCGCCTGCGGCATGGTCATCAACGGCCAGGCGCACGGCCCCGAGCGCACCACCACCTGCCAGCTGCACATGCGGCACTTCGAGGACGGCGACACCATCGACGTCGAGCCGTGGCGGGCGGCGGCCTTCCCGGTGGTCAAGGACCTGGTGGTGGACCGCTCGGCCTTCGACCGGATCATCGGCTCCGGCGGCTACATCACCGCCCCCACCGGCAGCGCCCCCGAGGCGCACGCCACGCCCGTCCCCAAGGAGGCCGCCGACACCGCCTTCGAGCACGCCGAGTGCATCGGCTGCGGCGCGTGCGTGGCCGCCTGCCCCAACGGCTCGGCGATGCTGTTCACCTCCGCCAAGGTGGTGCACCTCAACGTGCTGCCGCAGGGCGCGCCGGAACGTTCCGCCCGGGTGCGGAACATGGTCGAGACGATGGACGCCGAGGGCTTCGGCGGCTGCACCAACACCGGCGAGTGCGCCACCGCCTGCCCCAAGGGCATCCCGCTGCCCAGCATCGCGGCGATGAACCGGGAGTTCCTGCGGGCCGCCCGCGGCTGAACCTCCCCCACGGCGTGTCCGACACGCCCTCCGACCGGTCGGCCCCTCGCTCTGGTGCTCAGGCGAGGGGCCGACCCCGTCCTCCGGGGCGTGCGGCGCCGATTCGCGCTCCCCGTACGGGTGGTGGATCGTCCGGAGCGGTGCTTGTTGACGGAGAATCGCGCTACGGTGGTGCTCCGCTACGGAAGGACGGCATATGCCCGAGGTTCAGTCCTGCTCCGGCTGCGGCGGGTCCGGGGGGACCCAGAAGACCGAGGCAACGGTCGAACTGGACGAGGAAGGAAGCATGGTGCCCAGCGTTCACACCTTCTGGTCGCCCTGCGGTCGGTGCCACGGATCCGGGACGGTGATCGTCGGATGAGGTTGGTCTTCGAGTGCGTCGAGTGCGGTGGGCACTACCTGCCGCCGGAGGGCATGGTCTATCCGGACGGGCCGGCCTCGCCGGTCTGGTGCTCCCCCTGTCAGGCCTCCAAGCACACGGCGGGCCTCGCGGAGGACCCGCTGCTCGCCCGGGTCGCGCTGGCCGCCGCCCGGGCCGCGCTGGCCCGGCGCGCCACCGAGGCGGCGGAGCCGGTGGCCGCCGGACGGGGCGACGTCCGCCCGTCCCGCCCGCCGCTGTCCCGCCGGGCCCGCTCGGGGCCGGGCGGGGTGCGCGGCAAGCTCGGCTGATCTCCTGACCGACCGTCAAGTACGGTCGTCGGCGGGCGACTTGCCTTCCGCTGCCGCAGATCGGCGGCCACCGCTCAGCGGGCGGTTTCCAGGAGGAACCGCTCCACCAGGTCGGCGACGACCTCCGGGGCGTCCTCCGGACTGTAGTGGCCGACGCCCGGCAGCTCCACCGCCCGGCCGCGCGGGAACGCCTCGGCGAACAGCGGCAGGAAGTGCCGGGCGGCGAGGGTGCGGTCGGCGGCTCCCCAGACCGCGAGGGCGGGCAGCGCCGCGAGGGCCGTCCGGACCCCGGCGTCCGGGGTCGCGAACGCGTGCGCCCCGGTCGCGAAGCCCTCGGCCCAGCCGATCGCCCCGGCCGCCTCCGCCGGGGTGGGGAACGGTGAGCCGTAGGCGCGCAGCCAGGTGTCGGTGATCAGGGCGTTGTTCTCGAAGCCGTTGAGCTTCATGGTGCTGAGGACGGTGTAGCCGAGTTCGCCGAGGACGGCGCGCAGGCTGCCGTCGGTGTGCGCCCGGGCGATCCAGCGGAACCACGGGGACTCGGCCGCGTTGGCCGCGAGCGCCTCGGCGAGGCCGGGCTGTCCGAGCGGCGTCGGCGCGTTCAGGCTGACCACCCGGGCGATCGACCCGGGCCGGCGGACGGCCAGGCCCATGCCGACCGGGCCGCCGAAGTCGTGCAGCACCAGGGTGAGTTCCCGCAGGCCGAGGTCGTCGACCAGGGCCTCCAGGTTGTCCACGTGGTCCTGCAGCCGGTACTCGCGGTCGGCGGGCGTGGCGCTCTTGCCGAAGCCCATGTGGTCGGGCACCAGCACCCGGTGGGTGGGGGCGAGGCGGCGGACCAGGCCCCGGAAGAGGTAGCCCCAGGTGGGTTCGCCGTGCAGGCAGAGCACGGCCGGGCCGGAGCCCTCGTCGACGTAGTGCATCGGGAAGCCGGGGGCGGTGCTGAAGTGCGGCCGGTACGGGAAGGTGCCGTCGAAGGTCTCGTGGGCGGCGATCATGGTCGGACTCGCTCCATGCTGGTAGCAGATTGAAACCGTAGGGCCGAGACTAGGCCTTGCGGTTTCAATAAGCAACCAGAGCTGCGGTCCCCCGGCTCAGAACAGCGCCTCCTGGGTGTCCGGCTCCGGCGGCCGGACCCGCTCCTGCAGCACCAGGCCCCCGGCGGCCCGGCCGGTGACCGGCGTCAGCGTCCAACCGGTCAGCCGCCGGGTGTCCAGCAGCAGCGGGCCCGAGCCGTCCGGCTGGTCCAGGAAGAGGTGCCGGCCCACCGGCGGGCGCAGCCGGCCCGCGACCACCGCGCCGTCCGCCAGCCCGGTGACCTCCCGGTAGGCCTCGGGGGCGCCGCCGGCCAGGCCGTAGCGCTCCACGTGGTCCACCACCGGGCGGTCGGCGAGCAGCTCCACCGCATGGCCCTCCAGCAGCCGGTGCGCCCGGGCCCGGGCCTCGCCGAGCACCGTACGGCGGTGCGGTGCGTCGCCGTGCACCCACCAGTGGTCCGTCTTCAGCCGGGACTTGTACCGCTCCCGGGCCATCCCCGAGGCGGCGACGGTGAGTTCGGCCCGGCGCACTGCGGGCAGGCCGCCGCGCGCGGTGAACGCGTAGGCCAGCGCGCCCTGTTCGAGCAGCCGGCTGTCGCCGCGCTGCTCGGCGGTCAGGCCGACCTTCAGCAGGCCCTCGCCGAACCAGGCCAGGTAGAGCAGGTAGGTGCGGCCGTCGTCGAGGATCTGGTCCCGGGCGAGCGCCAGGCCGCGGTCCACGCTCTGGCAGGCCGGGCACTGGGTCGCACTGCCGTCCGGGTCGACCACCGCGTGGTGCGGGCAGGGCGTGCGCTCCGTCGCCCCGACCAGCCACGCCCCCGTGCAGCGGCGCGGGCCGCCCAGCAGCCAGCCGACCTCGGCACCCGGCGCGACCTCCCGCTCGTGCACCCTGGTGCCCCGCACGGCGCCGAGCAGGGCCCGGCCGTCGTGCCAGCTCAGACCGGTGGAGATCCACCCGGCGGGCCGGTCCGGGTGCTGCGGTGCGGGGATCGTCACGGGCATCCCTTCCTGGAGATCGTCGATCCGGCCAGGCTACCCGCCGCCACCGACAGCGGTTCGGGCCCTATCGTTCCCGCATGATCGACTCACCGACCCCGGACGACCTCGCGCTCGCCGTGCGCCTCGCCGTCGACACCCTGACCGCCGCACCGGCCGACGCGGACTGGTCGCGGCCCGCCGGCACCCTCGCCTGGAACTGCCGGGAGACCGTCGAGCACCTCGCCGACGACCTCCTCGCCTACGCCGCCCAGCTCGCCCCGGCCCGGCCGCCGCGCGATCGCTACGTCCCCTTCGCCGCGACCCGGCAGTACCCCGGCGCCCCGAACAACTTCGTCCGCGCCGACCCGGCCGCCGGCCTCCCGGGGCTGCTCGAAGTGCTGGACGCCAGTGGCGGATTGATGGTCGCCGTCGCCCGGGTCACCCCGCCGGACGCCCGCGCCTTCCACCCCTGGGGGCTCGCCGACCCGAGCGGCTTCACGGCCATGAGCCTGGCCGAGACCCTGGTCCACCTGCACGACGTCGCCCAGGGCCTCGGCCTCCGCTGGGACCCGCCCGCCGAGCTCTGCACCCGCACCCTGGTCCGGATCTTCCCCGACGTCCCCCGCACCGCCGCAGCCCCCTGGCCCACCCTCCTCTGGGCCACCGGCCGCACCGCCCTCCCCGGCCTGCCCCCGCGCACGGACTGGCGCTGGCACGCCGACGTCCGGGAGTAGCCGCCCCGCGGCCAGCCGAGGACGGGCCGCCGCGGTCCGTCCGCCGGGCCGTCAGCTCCCGTCGCTGCGCCGCAGGTCGCGGGCGCTTGGCCGGGCGGGGTGTCCACGTTCTATTGTGGCGGGCGCGGTCGGCGGTGCGGCCGGGAGGCGGCGCGGGACGGCCGGGTCGGTGTGAGCGCGAAGGGGTGACTGGTGGCGGGGCGGCGGAACACTGGGGTGCTGGCGGTCTGGGCGGAGGCGCAGCGGCAGCAGCAGCGGCGGGAGGAGGCCCGGTGGCGCGCCGAGGCGGCGGAGCTGCGGCGGCACGAGCGGGCCCAGCGCGAGACGCAGCGGGCGGCGGCCCGGGACGAGCGGGAGGCGCAGCGCGCCTACCAGCAGTCGCGGGAGGCGGAGGCGGCCGCGCGGACGGCCGAACTGGACGCCCGGGTCGAGGAGTTGCGCGGGTTGCTGGCGGCCGGGCTGGCCGCGCCGGCGTTCGGGCCGCAGGCGTTGCTGGCGCCGCGCCCGGTGCCGCCGTTCGATCCGGGGCCGCTGGGCGAGCCGGTGCCGATGCCGGACCAGGCCGCCGCCGCGTACTTCGTCCCGCCGCCGGACGCCGCGCAGGCCCGCAACGCCGGGGTGCGGCGGCAGTACGAGCAGTACCTCGCCCAGGCCCGGGCCCGGTTCGAGCAGGACTGGTACGCCGCGCAGGCGCGGGAGGCGGACCGGCAGCAGCGGCTGGCCGGGTACCACCGGGAGTACCTGGAGTGGGCGGAGCGGTTCCGCCGCCAGGAGGCGGAACGCGGCGCCGGGACCGAGGAGTTGCTGCGCCGGCTGCGGGCGGGTGAGCCGGAGGCGGTGCAGGAGTACTTCACGGCCGGCCTGTACGCCTCGGCGGCCTGGCCGGAGGGCTTCCCGCACCGGCTGGTGGCGGCCTGGGAGGCGTCCAGCCGTCAGCTGGTGGTGAACTGGGAGCTGCCCGGGCCGGACGTGGTGCCGGCCGCCGGCCGGGTGCGGTACGTCAAGGCGGACGACCGCGAGGCGGAGGTGGCCCGCCCGGCGACCGAACGCAAGGCGCTGTACCGGGAGGTGCTGGCGCAGTCGGCGCTGCGGGTGGCGGTGGAGCTGTTCCGGGCGGACCGGGACGGGCTGCTGGACTCGGTGGTGCTGAACGGCTTCGTGCTCGGCATCGACCCGGCGACCGGCCGGGAGGCGGAGCGCTTCCTGTCCACGCTGACCGCGACCCGGGCCGAGTTCGCCGGGCTGGCGCTGGACCGGGTGGCGCCGGTGGAGTGCTTCCAGGGCCTGGGCGGCAAGCTGTCGGCGCGCCCGGAGCGGCTGGACGAGGTGAAGCCGGACCGGCTGCCGGAGACCGTCGGCGGGAGCCTGGCCGGGCACTTCGGCGAGGACGACCCGGACCTCTTCGAGATGGACCCGATCGAGTTCGAGGACCTGATCGCCGAGCTGTTCCGGCTGCGCGGTTTCCGGGTGATGACCACGGCCCGCAGCGGCGACGTCGGGGTGGACGTGGTCGCCGAGGACCTGGACCCGGTGACCGGCGGCAAGATCGTGATCCAGGCCAAGCGCTACAAGAAGACCGTCCCGCCGACCGCCGTGCGCGACCTGGAGTCCACCGTCCGCCACCACGGCGCGATCAAGGGCATCCTGGTCACCACCGCGGGCTTCGGCAAGGGCTCGTACAGCTACATCGAGGGCAAGCCGCTGACCCTGGTGAGCGGGCCGGAGCTGGTGGAGCTGCTGGCCGACCAGGGCCTGCGCGGCCGGCTCGGCGGCGGCGCCCCGGGCGGGGCGGCGGAGCCCGCCATGCAGGAGCCGGCGGCCGGGCCGGCCGTCCCGCAGAGCAGCCTCACGGTCAGCTGGCAGAGCCGCACCGCCGCCGGGGACCCGGTGGAGCTGGACGTCACCGCGTTCCTGTGCGCCCGCGGCCGGGTGCTGAGCGACGAGCACTTCGTGTTCTTCAACAACCCGCAGGACCCGGACGGCGCCGTCCGCCTGCACCCCACCCACTCGGTGCCGGGCGAGCCGGCCCGGGCGGCCCGGCTGAGCCTGGACCTGCACCGGCTGCCGGCCGCCGTGGACGAGGTGGTGCTCGCGGTCTCCACCGAGGAGGAGGAGCCGCCGGCGCTGCCGCTGGGCTACGTGTACGGGCTGGCGGTCGCCGCCGAGTACGGGCCGGGCGCGGCCGGGCCGCTCAAGTGGCCCGGCGCCAACGGCGGCATCCCGGACTCGGCGATGCTGCTGGGCAGCTTCCGACGGGCGGCGGAGGGCTGGCAGTTCGCGCCCTCGGGCCGGGCGGTGACGAACGGTCTGACCGGGCTGGCGACGGCTTTCGGCGTCGCGGTGGAGTGACCCCGCGGCCAGGCGCACCAGGGACTTTGGTCCTCAGGGCGCCAGGTCATACCTGAGGAGGAGGGCGCCCCCGCCGCACCGCCGGGTCGGCGGGGGCCGACCGTCCGCCCGGCATACGCATCGGGCCCGAACCACTTGGGAGGATTGATCCATAGGACAATCCGATTCGTTCCCAGGAGTCTTCGTGACCTTCCCCGCAACCGCCGTCCGTACCGGCCTGGCGGCCGCCCGCGCCACCGGCCTGAACAAGGTCTACGGGGAGGGGGAGACCCGGGTCGTCGCCCTCGACAACGTCAGCGTCACCTTCCCCCAGGGCGAGTTCACCGCCATCATGGGCCCCTCCGGCTCCGGCAAGTCCACCCTCATGCACTGCATGGCCGGCCTGGACACCGTCTCCTCCGGCTCCACCACCATCGGCGACACCGAACTCGTCGGCCTCAAGGACAAGCAGCTCACCCAGCTGCGCCGCGACCACATCGGCTTCATATTCCAGGCCTTCAACCTGCTCCCCACCCTGACCGCCCTGGAGAACATCACCCTCCCGATGGACATCGCCGGCCGCAAGGCCGACCAGGCCTGGCTCGACCGCGTCGTCGACACCGTCGGCCTCTCCGGCCGCCTCAGCCACCGCCCCTCCCAGCTCTCCGGCGGCCAGCAGCAGCGCGTCGCCTGCGCCCGCGCCCTCGCCAGCAAGCCCGACATCGTCTTCGCCGACGAGCCCACCGGCAACCTCGACTCCCGCTCCGGCGCCGAGATCCTCTCCTTCCTGCGCAACTCCGTGCGCGAACTCGGCCAGACCGTCGTCATGGTCACCCACGACCCCGTCGCCGCCTCCTACGCCGACCGCGTCGTCTTCCTCGCCGACGGCCGCATCGTCGACGAACTCCACAACCCCACCGCCGACACCGTCCTGGACCGCATGCGCCGCTTCGACGCCAAGGGCCGCACCAGCTGAGCCCGTTCAGCCACGCGACGCCACCGATCCCCGAGTACCCCCAGGACTGACGCTCCCCCATGTTCCGCACCGCTTTGCGCAACGTACTGGCCCACAAGGGCCGACTGCTGATGACGATGCTGGCCGTCCTGCTCGGCACCGCCTTCGTGTCCGGCACGCTCGTCTTCTCCGACACCATGGGCCAGGCCCTCCGGACCCAGAACTCCAAGAGCTACGCCGACATCGCCGTCACGGTCAGCGACCGGACCGCCATGGGCCCCGGCTACGACCACGGCGGCAGCGCCGACGACGGCCCGACCCTCACCGAGGACGTCCGCAGGAAGATCGCCGCCCTGCCCGGCACCGCCGACGCCCGCGGCGTGGTCAGCGGCTTCACCGGCATCGCCGACAAGAAGGGCGCGCTGATCGGCGACGGCTTCTCCACCACCGGCACCAACTACGTGCCGGGCGCCGACGGCACCGACCAGCGCTACCCGCTGGTCGAGGGCCGCGGACCCAAGGACGCCGGCGAGATCGCGCTGGACACCCGGACCGCCGAGAAGGGCGGCTACAAGGTCGGCGACACCGTCCGGGCCGCGGTCAACGGCCCGGTGATGCAGCTCAAGCTCACCGGCACTCTGCACACCAACGACCCCCGGGTGATGGCCGGCGGCTCGCTCGCCGCCTTCGACACCGCCACCGCCCAGCAGCTCTTCCTCAGCCCCGGCCAGTACTCCGAGCTCGACGTCAAGGCCAAGCCGGGCACCGACGACGCCACGCTGCTCGCCGACGTCAAGCAGGCCCTCCCCCAGGGCGACAACCTCCAGGCCAAGACCGGACGCGAACTCGCCGCCGAGCAGGACCGGATGATCGGCAAGCTCACCAAGATGCTGAACCTGTTCTTCCTGGGTTTCGCCGGCATCTCGCTGTTCGTCGGCATCTTCATCATCGCCAACACCTTCACCATGCTGGTCGCCCAGCGCACCAAGGAACTGGCCCTGCTGCGCGCCGTCGGCGCCACCCGCCGGCAGATCACCCGCTCGGTCAAGATCGAGGCCGTCCTGGTCGGCCTCACCGCCTCGGTCGGCGGCCTGGTCGCGGGCATCGGCATCGCCGTCGGCCTCCGGACGCTGCTCAACGGCCCGATGGACGCCAACCTGCCGGACGGCCCGCTGGTGATCGCCCCGACCACCGTCCTGGTCGCGCTCGCCGTCGGCGTCCTGGTGACCCTGGTGGCCGCCTGGCTGCCCGCCCGCCGGGCCTCCCGGATCGCACCGGTGGCGGCCATGAGCGCCAGTGAGCAGCCCGCCACCCAGAAGAGCCTGCGGGTGCGCAACGCCGTCGGCCTGCTCTTCACCCTGGCCGGGGCGGCCGCGTTGGCCGCGGGGGTGAGCGGCAAGGAGGTCAAGCTGGTCGGTCTCGGCACGGCCGCGCTGCTGCTCGGCGTGTTCGTGCTGACCCCGCTGCTGTCCCGGCCGCTGATCGCGCTGCTCGCCCCGATGCTGCGCGCCGTGTACGGCACCCCGGGCAAGCTGGCCCAGGAGAACGCCGTCCGCAACCCGCGCCGCACCGCGGCCACCGCCTCGGCGCTGACCATCGGCGTCACCCTGATCACGTCGCTGACCGTGATCGGCGCCTCGGTGAACAAGGCCGTGGACACCTCCAGCGACAGCGACATCAAGGCCGACTACACGGTCGCCATGGCGAACGGCTCGGACCTCTCCGCGGAGGCCGCCGCCCAGATCGCCAAGGCGCCCGGTGTCAGCGCGGTGAGCGCCGAGCGCGGGCTCCGGGTCACCCTCGGTGAGGACAAGGGCGAGGCTCACGGCGAGGACGGCGCCGACCGCGAGTGGCTGACCGCGGTGAACCCGGCGACCATCGACCAGCTGGCCACCATCAAGATCAAGGAGGGCTCCGCGGACGCCCTCAAGCAGGGCAAGCTGCTGGTGAGTTCCGGCCGCAGCGAGCAGGCCGGCTACAAGGTCGGCAGCACCCTCGCCGTCACCTACCCGGACGGCACCAAGGGCTCGCTCACCGTCGGCGGCGTCCTGGAGGCCAACACCGCGCTGGCCGGCGTGATCGCCCCGGAGAACGTGGTCGGCCCGCACGCGCGCCCCGGCTCGGGCCTGAACAAGGTCCTGGTCAAGGGCGAGCACGGCGCCACCGAGCAGCTCAAGCAGGCGCTGCGGGACGCGACCGGCGGCAACCCGCTGATCAAGGTCAAGGGTCAGCAGGACATCAAGGCGGAGAGCCGCCAGGCCATCACCAACACCCTCAACCTGATGTACGGGCTGCTCGGCATGTCCGTGGTGATCGCGGTGCTCGGCGTGGTCAACACCATGGCGATGTCGGTCTTCGAGCGCCGCCGGGAGATCGGCATGCTGCGGGCGATCGGCCTGGACCGGCTCGGCATCCGCCGGATGGTCCGGCTGGAGTCGCTGCTGATCGCGCTCTTCGGCGGACTGGTCGGGGTCGGCCTGGGCGTCCTGTCCGCCTGGGCGGTCGTCCGGACGCTGGCGTCCGACCTCACGGGCCTCAGCACCGTGGTGCCGCCGCTCCAGATCGCCGGCTTCCTGCTCGCGGCCGCGGTGATCGGCCTGCTGGCCGCGCTCTGGCCGGCCCACCGGGCGGCGAAGCTGGACATCCTGGACTCGATCAAGAGCGAGTAGCAGCCCGGCGCCCCGGACACGGAGCCCCGGACGGTCGAGGACCGTCCGGGGGGGCGGCGGGTGCGGGGGGGCGGGGGTGGGGGGCGGCGGGGCGGAGGTTGTTCGAGCGCGCCCG